>CANHQC010000142.1 GCA_947462695.1 Flavobacteriales bacterium
CAGAGTAAAACAGATCTGAGGTATACCTCCAAAGCGTATCTAAGGATTCTTGTACTCGTCTATTTGATTCCTCTGTACCATCACCTAATCGAATGATCCATTCCGATGAATGCTTTAGGTGGTACTTGGTTTCTTTTAGTGATTTCTCAGCAATTGCCGCCAACTGCTGATCTTTACTTGTTGTAAGCGCTTCAAAAAATGGCTTGCGATAGGCATCAAAAAGAAACTGACGCACCATTGTCATTCCAAAATCTCCATTTGGCTGTTCAACCAATAGGCAATTCTTGAAGTCTCGATCGAAACGAAAATAAGCTAGTGCATCACCATCTCTTCCTTCTCCTTCAAGCTCACCAGCATAATTCAACAGACTTGTCGCCTGTCCAACTAAATCTAGTGCAATGTTAGTCAATGCAATATCCTCTTCTAATATCGGTCCGTGACCACACCATTCAGACAAACGATGACCTAAAATTAGCGAGTCATCTCCAAGGCGCAACACATATTCAACAATACTTTTCATGTCAAAAGATTACATATGTGAGATGCCATCTGGCACATCGTAAAAGGTTGGATGACGGTATATTTTTGAGTCTGCAGGTTCGAACAGCGCATCAGCTTCAGTAGGATCAGAAGCATAAATATCTTTTGACTCTACCACCCAGATGCTTATCCCTTCAGATCGACGGGTATACACATCCCTTGCATTTTCAACAGCCATTTCAGCATCTGCAGCACGAAGGCTTCCTACATGCTTGTGATTTAATCCTGCTTTACTTCGTATAAAAACCTCCCAAAGAGGCCATTCATGTGTTGACATATACCTAAATTATGCTCGTTTTAATTCCGCTTGTTTCGCTGCATAAGCCGAAGCTGCCTCTCTCACCCATTCACCATTTTCTTTGGCTTTACGACGCGTATCGATTCTGTCTTTATTGCACGGACCATTTCCAGCAACGACTTGCCAAAACTCATCCCAGTTGATTTCACCGAATTCGTAATGACCGGTTGCTTCATTGAACTTCAAATCTTTATCAGGAATCGTCAATCCGATCATTTCTGCTTGAGGAACGGTCACATCAACAAACTGCTGACGTAATTCATCGTTTGTATGGCGTTTGATTTTCCATTTCACGGATTGCGCCGTGTGTTTCGACTCCGCATCATTTGGACCGAACATCATTAAAGACGGCCACCAAAAACGGTTCAAGGCATCTTGCGCCATTGCTTTTTGTTCGGGAGTTCCTTGAGCCAATTTGGTCATGATTTCAAAACCTTGTCGTTGATGAAAAGATTCCTCTTTGCATACACGCACCATGGCACGTGCATACGGTCCGTAAGAACAACGACAAAGCGGAACTTGGTTCATGATAGCTGCTCCATCAACCAACCAACCAATCGCACCCATATCAGCCCAAGTTAGCGTTGGGTAGTTAAAAATGGAAGAATATTTGGCTTTTCCAGAATGTAAATCGTCGATTGTTTCTTCACGATCAGCGCCCAATGTTTCAGCCGCACTATATAAATACAACCCGTGACCAGCTTCGTCTTGAACTTTTGCCAATAAAACAGCTTTTCGTCTCAAGTTTGGCGCACGTGTGATCCAGTTTCCTTCAGGAAGCATTCCCACAATTTCAGAATGCGCGTGTTGAGAAATTTGGCGGATCAACGTTTGCCTGTAATCATCCGGCATCCAATCTTTTGGTTCAATTTTGATATCCTTATCGATTTTCTCTTGGAAACGACGTTCCAACTCAGCATAATTGATTTCTTCCATAGCTCTAGAACATTGAAAACAAATGTACGTAATTCATCTTAACCTTGTTCAGGTAACAAACAACTTGTTGACATGTTCCGACAACTTTGCAGAACGGCATTATTCAGGTAATCCTGTTGCTGGAGTTTCTTTACAAACTTGACGTTGGTAATTGAAAAAATGCCCATAATTGCCAGTCCCATAAACTTTACCATCCACCCACGCTTGCTCATGTCGAACTTTATTTCGATGTGGCGTCGGAGTAGAAGGATTGACTTGAATCATCATAGAAACCGAAAAATTTGCAGGTAATTTAGCTAGTGGAATTTTCAATCTTCGTGCCTCAGGATCGTCATTACTTCTGTTAATAAGTGTAAAACTTTTCACATCTGGACTTCCATTTGGCTGCAAGGGTAAGTCGCTCCATTCACCAGCGAAAAGGTAAATGTCGTGAAATGCGTATCCCGGACGTGCGGCCACATGTGCATACAAATACACCCCATCATTGAAAAAGTACGCGGATCCTACTCGATCATTATTTTCGAAATAAACGCCCTTGTACACCATTTCTCCGCAATGATTGACAAAAGGAAAACGATTCTCCGAAAAAACCTTTAATTCACTGTTAACCTCACCATTTGAGTGTTCCAATGTTTGTTTTTCGCACGCGTTTAAAATAAAATAGGCTGCTGTAATTACAGTGGCCAAACCCACAATGACTCCCCATATGGGTTTCTTTTCTTCTTTTCGTCTCATAGAACTATTAATTAGCTTTAAGACTAAATTCTGCTATTTGAAGCGCTTACAAAAAAGACTTCAATCGACTCATTTCATTGTTCAGCGAATTGAATTGATCACGCATTAAGATTGAATTCACTCAAGCGAATTAACATAGCTGGTGAATGATTACCTTTGTACCGCAAATTAGGCAACATGACACCAAAATTTCATACACTTAAAATAGCCGCCATAACGAGAGAAACTGACGACACGGTTTCGTTGTCATTTCATATCCCAAGTGACTTAAAAACAGATTACTCCTACTTATCCGGACAATACCTTACACTGAGAACAACCATTAATGGTGAGGATACACGTCGATCGTATTCACTTTGCTCTGCGCCCTTCGAATCAGAAGTTCGTGTGGCCATCAAACAAGTTGAAAATGGCGTTTTTTCTACCTACGCTAATCAGTCACTTCATGTAGGTGATGAATTGATGGTGATGACACCAGCTGGAGGTTTTCTTCATTCACCTGAAATGTCAGCGAAGAAATCCTACGCGCTTTTTGCGGCTGGAAGTGGAATTACACCAGTCATTTCGATTGCCAAATCAGTATTGCATTCAGAACCTGCATCAGACGTTACCCTATTTTACGGCAACAAACAGTTCGGTTCTATTATCTTCAGAGAAGAACTAGAGGCGTTAAAAAACCAATACATTGACCGTTTACGCGTCATTCACATTCTTTCAAGAGAGAGCTTAGGCAACGACATTCAAAAAGGACGAATTGATCGCGAGAAAACAGGGAAATTATTCGACGCTTTTCTAAAAAATCATCCGGTTGATGCCGTTTTTGTTTGTGGACCTGAGCAAATGATCCTCGCCGTCAAGGACGTGATGGCCGAAAAAGGCGTTGATCCATCAGCTATACATTTTGAATTGTTCACGAGTGGCGCTGCAGCCAAACAGACTAAATCTGTCGATTCAAATGAACCAAAAGTGGAATCCAATGTTACCGTTATACTTGATGGAGATGAATTGGATCTTGCGTTGGACTCAACAGGAGATACCATTTTAGATGCGGCACAAAAAGCAGGAGCTGATTTGCCATTTGCCTGTAAAGGAGGTGTTTGCTGTACATGTAAAGCGAAAATTTTAGAAGGAACAGCGCGCATGGATGTCAATTACGCATTGGAAAAAGATGAAGTGGACGCTGGATATATATTGACGTGTCAAGCGCATCCAACAAGTGAAAAATTGGTTGTATCATTTGATGATTAATTATGGGATTATTCGACGTATTCAAAAAAAAATCGCCCGAACACAAAGGGTTTCATTCATTAACCGTTAGTCGCATCGATCGATTAACTGACGAAGCAGTAGCTGTTATCTTTGATGTTCCAGCTGAATTGAAAGCCAATTATTCGTTCAAACCTGGACAATACTTAGATATTATTGCAACAATTGATGGAAAAGAAGAGCGACGCTCCTACTCCATTTGTTCTGGTCCGAATGAAGCGATTTCAATAGGTGTTAAAGCTGTAAAAGGTGGCAAAGTATCGAACTGGATAAACAGTGTTTTGCGTGAAGGTGACCTTGTAATGGTTGGCGAACCGAAAGGACAATTTGGCATTGAAGCGCAAGAAAAAAACATTGTTGCCATTGCAGCCGGTAGTGGAATAACGCCCATTTTATCGATCGCTAAGTCGTTAGGCCATTCGGATGGAAGCATGCGTTTATTCTATGGGAATTCAAGCGTATCGTCGGCTCTTTTCCTTGATCAGATTGACGCGTTGTCATGTATAAAAACACACCACTTTTTATCGCAAGAAGAAAAAGAAGGTACGACGAATAGCAGAATAACTAACGAATCTTTTACTGCGGCCATAAAAGCAGATCTTGATTTATTAAAAGCGGACGCATTTTTGCTTTGCGGTCCGGAAGAGATGATCATGAACGTGGCATCTGTCCTTGAGTTTTTCGGTGTGAACAAATCAAAAATCCGTTTTGAGCTCTTTACCACGCCGGTTTTAATGAAAACTGCAACGAATGAACCCGAAAAATCAGCTTTTAGTGGTACGAGTCAAGTGACCATTCTACTGGACAGTGAAGTGACAAAACTTTCTATTCCAACCAAAGGAGCTACGATATTGGAGGTCGCTGAAAAAGAAGGACTAGACGTTCCTTTTTCGTGTCGAGGAGGCGTTTGTTGTTCATGTCGCGCGAAAATCGTTAAAGGCACTGCGCACATGGACACGAATTTCACGCTAACGGACAAGGATATCGCAGATGGGTATATTCTTGCTTGCCAAGCTCATCCTACGAGTGAAGAACTAACGCTTACCTTCGATGAATAACCCGAAAACAATCGTTGTCGTCGGTGCAAGTCGCGGTATTGGTAAAGCGATTGTTCAACAACTAGCTTCACAGGAAGAGAACACAATTATCGCGTTAGCTCGAAACACAGAAGCCCTTGCAAAGGCTTTTTCCGCTTTTTCGAATGTGACAACCGGGAAATTGGATTTAGCTAAAGGCGTTAACGAGCAACTTGAAGTCCTTCTTGAACAGGTAACTACCATTGATTTACTTATTAATAATGCCGGACTTTTGGTCAACAAGTCCTTTCCGACATTAACACATGAAGACTTGACGCTTTCCTATCAGGTTAACGTAATATCAGTTATGGAAACCGTTCAGGCCATTTTACCCAAAATGGAAAAAAACGGTGGCCATATTGTCAATATAAGCTCGATGGGCGGCGTACAAGGCACAGTTAAATTTCCTGGGTTAAGTGCATACTCCACATCAAAAGCCGCATTGTGTAGCTTTACAGAATTGTTTGCCGAGGAGTACAAAAATTCACCAATAAAAATGAATTGCCTAGCTTTAGGCGCTGCACAGACGGAGATGTTAAACGAAGCTTTTCCGGGTTATCAAGCACCGCTCTCTGCTGATGAAATGGCTGCATTTATCGTCAACTTTAGTTTAACCGGTCACCAATGGTTTAACGGTAAAATTCTGCCTGTTTCATTAAGTACCCCATAATTTTTTTAATTGACGTGTTACTTTTTTAGAATGTAGCATTTTATTCTTCGTGATGTAAACCTGCACATGAAACGAAACGACCATAAACACTTAAGCGAGATTGAACTTATAGCATTGGCTAAGAAGGACAAGTCCTACTTTGGTGCACTTTACGAA
>CANHQC010000143.1 GCA_947462695.1 Flavobacteriales bacterium
CCGAATTCGTCAGCTACTATTTGGATTGTCTCCGCATCGAGACGCTGGTTGATTGAAGCAAATATACCGAGCGACATACAAGCCGAAATGACTTGCGTCGGTTGCACGTTCATCATTGAAGCTAATTCAGAAACGGTAACGAACTCGGTCAGTTTGAGTATTTTTTCTTCCATTTCAGCGGCTGCCATTTCTTCTTGACGGCGCTGAGCAACAACATCTCGTTTTGCTCTTCTGTTTTTGGAAGCTTTTGACTTACCACCTTGGTTAGATAGACGCGCTAACGTTTCTTTAATTTCGCGTTGAATATCTTGTTCCTTGATTTCAGGTTTTTCGAACTTTCCACCACCTTTTTTGAATCCAACTTGTTGTTGGCCTCCTTGTTGTTGTCCACCTTGTTGTTGCTGTGCTGCAGCAGGATCAACTTTCTTGATTCGTTTGCGTTTTTTGCGGTTTTCAGCGTTATCGTCTTTAGCGCCAGGTCGCGCTGACGGTGTTTTTGGTTTTTCAACCGGAAGTTCAATTCTTCCCAATACCGTTGGACCAGATAAAACTTTTCGTTCTACGCGAATGGTCTCTATTTCTTGAGGAGCTGTCTCTTTAGGTTTTTCATCGACAGCAGCCACTTCTGGCTTGATTTCTTCTACCGGAGTAACTTTTTCAACAGGTTCTTCCACTTTTTCAGGGACGATTTCCTTTGGTTCTGTTTGTTTTTTCGGGTTGAGCTTGTCAAGATCAATTTTGCCAATCACGTTTACCTGAACTTCATTCTCGGCTCGAGGAGCAGGCGTTTGTGGCTCCACCACTGCTGGTTCTTCCAATACGCTGCGTTTGATCTCTTCCACATTGATCGGCTCATCTTCTTCCTCAACTGTCTCAGGCTCATCCTGAGTTTTTGAATCCCTTAGCGATATAGTTTCACGACGTTCTCGTTTAACCGTGGAAAATTTACTCTGTTCTTTTAGGGACTGATCAGCCGCAAATTCTTCGCACAAAACAGCATAGTGCTCACCTTCCAATTTTGTATTTGGATTGGCTTCAATTTTCACTCCCTTTGATTCAAGGAATTCTACCAGCGTAGCGATCCCAACGTTGAGCTCGCCTGCTGCTTTTCCTAGTCTTATTGGTTTTCCGGCCATACTTATTACGTATCCTTCGTTAATTATCGTTTTATTTGTTTGGGTAGGTTGGTCAGTTATTATTCGAATTCAGAACGCAAAATACGGAATACTTCCTCGATTGTTTCTTCCTCTAAATCAGTACGTTGAACTAAATCTACAACGCTTATTTCGAGTACAGATTTAGCTGTATCACATCCAATTGCTTTCAATTCATCTATAATCCAGCTATCGATTTCATCTGCGAATTCTTCAAGATCCACATCTTCGATATCTACTTCACCTTCGCGGTAAACATCCAGTTCATACCCACATAATTTCCCGGCAAGTTTAATGTTGTGTCCACCTTTACCAATAGCAAGCGATACTTGATCTGGCTTTAAGAAAACCTTTGCTCGACCTTCTTCTTCGCTGATTTCGATGGAAGATATCTTCGCAGGCGACAACGCACGTTGGATAAGCAATTGCGGATTATTCGTAAAGTTGATGACGTCAATGTTTTCGTTTCTTAATTCACGAACGATTCCGTGAATACGTGAACCTTTCATTCCGACGCAAGCACCAACAGGATCAACCCTGTCGTCATATGATTCAACGGCCACTTTAGCACGTTCTCCTGGTTCGCGTACAATTCGTTTGATAGTAATTAATCCGTCAAAAACTTCTGGAACTTCCAATTCAAACAAGCGCTCTAAAAATTCAGGAGCTGTTCTTGAAAGGATAATTACCGGAGAGCTGTTTCGCATGTCCACTTTGGCAACAACTGCACGCACAGTTTCACCTTTTTTGAAGTAATCAGAAGGAATCTGTTCAGATTTTGGAAGGATCAATTCATTGCCTTCGTCGTCTAACACCATGATTTCTTTCTTCCACACTTGATAGACTTCTGCGGTTACGATTTCACCAACACGTTCTTTGTATTTTTTGTAAAGGTGATCTTTCTCGAGTTCCATAATTCGGGAAATCAAGTTTTGACGCAGCGATAAAATATTGCGACGACCGAAATCAGCGAACTTAAATTCTTCCGTTACCTCTTCACCAATTTCGAAATCTGGTTCGATTTTAATCGCATCCGAGTAGGCAATTTCAGTATTAGGATCTTCTACTTCACCGTCATCAACGATTTCCTTATTCAGGAAGATTTGAACGTCTCCTTTATCGATATTGACAATGACGTCGATATGCTCGTCTGTGTTGAATTTTTTCTTCAACATCGCTCTGAATACGTCTTCTAATACATGTTGCATCGTTTGCTTATCGATGCTTTTCAATTCTTTGAACTCGGAAAACGAATCAACTAACTCTAGGCTATTCATGTGTACCTATTTAAATGAAATGACAATTTTTACTTCTTTTATCTCAATCATGGGGTAAACATGTTGTTCCACCACCAATTCTTTTTTCTTTTTTCCTTCAGGTTTGATCATTTTACTGGTTTCAATGACGATTTCATCTGCTGAAACAGTTTGTAAAATTCCCTGAATTTTTTCTCCATCTTTTGTAACTGCTTTTACCTCTCGACCTCTGTTTTTGGTGAATTGAGCAAGCACACGAAATGGTTTATCTAACCCAGCAGACGAGACGTGCAGCTCAAAGTCCTCTTGCTCACGATCTAAATTGTGCTCAACGTTTCTTGAAACTGCCATGCAATCTGCAATAGCGACATACCCTTCTTCTTTATCGAGCTCCACATGAATGCTGTTATTTGCAGATATTGTAATATCCACAATGAAAAGACCATTGCCTAATTCTGCAATGCGCTCTTCAACCAATTCACGAACTTTTTGTTTACTAATCATACCAGATAAAAAGAGGGGACTTTCGTCCCCTCATTATGCTGTGTTCTAAATAAAAGCATTGCAAATGTACGTGTTTTTTTGAAATCTCCAAACTTTTGGTCGATTCATTTAATTTTTTGATCGTTTAAATTTAAGCGATCAACTTCATGGATGATTGGGTTACCTTTGTGTTTTGAGATATGATGTTAGTAGAAATAGCGGATACTGTAGTTTCGACGGAACTATTCGAACGTAAATTTGTTTGCGATTTACAAGCATGTAGAGGCGCATGTTGCATTGAAGGTGATTCCGGTGCCCCACTTCAACTGGAAGAAATTGATTTAATCGAAGACAATTTAGAAGAAATTCTTCCATTTTTAAGAGAGGAAGGGGTTGAAGCGATCAATCGTGACGGTGTTTTTTACATGGATCAGGAAAATGAACCTGTCACTAGTCTTGTCGGAGGTAAGGAATGTGCTTTTGTGGTCTATGATCAGAATGGAATTACAAAATGCGGAATAGAACAGGCCTATGTTGCAGGGAAGTCTGCTTTTCGAAAGCCCATTTCTTGTCACTTATATCCAATTCGAATAAAGCAGTTTCATGAAAAAAAAGCACTGGTTTTTGATAAATGGTCCATTTGTGAACCAGCATGTGCATGTGGTGACCGACTAGAAGTCCCTGTATACCGTTTCTTGAGAGATGCCATTGTAAGGACATATGGCGAAGCCTATTTTGATGAATTACATGAAGTTGCCGAGGCGTGGAAAAACAAAAAAGACCACTGAAATTCAATGGCCTTTGTTGTTTAATCAATCACAATTGTTTGCTGTGCCGCCGGAATTCCATCTGCATAAAGCACACAGATGTATTTTCCTTTCGTGAGATTATTTCGTGTCACTAGTATTTCGATTTCTCCTCGATCAACGATATCAATTTCCTTAACGGTTTTTCCTTCCATATTGATCAGTTTAAGCTGACCGTTTCTTGATTTCTCCTGTAAATACAGTTTGATTACCGTTTGTTCGTTGAACGGATTCGGTGAACAGCTCAACCAACAATCTTTTTCCCTCCCGTTTTCTGTGTGATTCACCATTCCTGAGTTTGTCGCACAGAATCCAGGGAACTCTTCAGTCAAGCAGGCGGCTAAATCAATTAATTGGTTTTGTAGATTTTGTACCTGAGCAGCGAGTTGACTATTTTGCTCTATTACTTGGTTGATCCGCTGGTGTTGCTCCTGAAAGCCTTTGATCATTATTGGAATAAGTCCAGTGTAATTCATGGACTCATAATTAAAGGATGGATACATCACGTTACCAGCTGAATCTATTTTCTCTGGATGAATGGTCGAGCGCACGAGTTGGGGTAAAAATTGTTGAACTTCTTGCGCAATAAATCCGATTTGCGCGGTATTCTCAAAATTCATTTGCGCTGCATTTCCAGATTGCAGATAGGTGTATGATACCGGATTCAATGCATTGAGGATATCCGTCATTGGATTTAAGGGTTGTACGTTCGTTTTAAACTGACTGTCTGAAGTTATGTACGTCCCGTTCGTCTGCACAGGTCCAGCGAAATATCCTGCCCAGTTTACAGCTCCTTGTTGCGCTGATGTGGCTTCACCATAAACGCCAATAGATGTTGTCCCTCCATTTCCGGAAAAGAATCCGCCAATGTTTGTTTTCGGACTTCCCGCAGCACTTCCAACAACTCCTCTATTTGATCCAATTGTAGGGCTCGCTGCTGAGAATCGACCTCCATATACTTCACCAATAGATCCTGCTGAGGCCTGACCATTTACGCCAATTGTGAAGATAGAACCATTGTATGCCGCAGCCTTTACACCCAATACTTGTTCACCAGTGGAACTCTTCACAGAAACACCGATGGGAAATTGAGCTTGAACCGATTCTGCATGAATACCCGTTTTAGTTCCAGGAAATGTTGTAGAGGTTATGGATCGTACAATAAGTCCATTTGGCTCTTGTACGTTAACAACGGAAAGCTTGGATGGTAAAGGAAATGTGTTTCCACCAATTTTTAGTTTGTTGGTGGATGAATTCGAAGTTTGAGGGTCGGTGAAGAAAACATTGAATCCATTCAGCGGTATTTCAGTGTCGTGAAGCAAAGGCGAACCTCCCCATTCGATGGCATTTGTTTGACTAATCGATGCCCCGTTTTCTGCGATTGAGACTCCTGGCGTTGGTGCAGGTCCCCAAGTGCCATTCCCGAGTAAAACATCATTGCTGTTGCCTGTAAAATCTAATCGGCGGACAGAAAGATCGGTGTTTGATCCATTTGGTCGTCCAACCAAAAGCGAGGTTCCTGATTCCTCCAATACTTTGCGTATTCGTAAATCGCCGGCTACGTCTAATGTAGCAGATGGCGTTACCGACGAACCCATTGCAGCCACTACCGTTCTTCCTGAAGAAGGTGTCAGGTAGCAAACACCAGTTGGAGAGGTTCGAATGTCGGTAAACGCATTCACGGTAGAAGTCAGTCTTAATTGCGCATCAGCAGGTGAATTGCCAGCGTCACTTATTTCAAGTGCGCGCTGTGGCACGGATGTATTTACACCCATTCTTCGCTCATTAAGAGGGTCAAATACGAGTACGTTTTTGAAGAATTGCATTGTTCCGACCGGGTTTGATCCAATGGGTTGATTTACATGCACTGAAAAGGTATAATTTACAGCAGAATTCGAATTCAAGTTATCGGCAATACCGGCGTAAAAATTGCCATTTGGATTACTGGATGGATGAGCCATAAAGAAGCCTTTTCC
>CANHQC010000144.1 GCA_947462695.1 Flavobacteriales bacterium
AAAAAAGTAATCGTTTCAATGGGTGATGTTGCTGCTTCTGGTGGTTACTACATTGCCGCTCCGGCTGAAGCCATCTTTGCTGATCCATTAACGATAACTGGTTCTATTGGTGTTTTTGGAATGATCCCTTACACCGGGAAAATGTTCAATTCAAAATTGGGAATTACATTTGACCGTGCCACCACAAATCCACACGCTGTGATGTCAACTAATCGCAAGTTAACCAATGAAGAGCGATCTTTCATCCAAGAGGAAGTCGATAAAATCTACGCACAGTTTTTATCGAAAGTTGCAGAAGGAAGAGGGATGACAATCGATGAAGTGAACAAAGTGGCTCGAGGTCGCGTGTGGACCGGCAAAGATGCCATGGCGATTGGATTGGTTGATCAATTAGGCGGACTACATGATGCGATTCATTATGCCGCAAAAAAAGCCAAAATCCAAGAAAAACGCGTGTTATATTACCCGTTAAAAAAGGTCGATAAGTTTACTGAACTTCTGGAAGAATTTGAGGACGAAGACAATGACGACTTTTCAATTGAACAACAAAAATTACCTGCAGAATTGGTAGAAAGCTATAAACTATTGAAGCAATTGGAAGAGTATGCCGGAATGCAAATGCGTCTTCCATTTTTCTTACAAGTCAACTAATTGTGGAGATTAAAAAAGAAGTGTACGAGCACTAAGAAATAATTGCTTTTTGCTTATTGCGTAATGCTTAATGCTTATCGCTTCCAGTTTATTACTTATTATTTCTCTTTTTCTTCCTCGTTCGTTTAGAGGCCCATTTGTGGCGCTTTTTGTGGAATTTGCTGCGCTTTTTACCTTTGTCTTTTCGGTATACTAACCCTGCAGTATATTGTACATAATCGTTCGGACCTGTGTAAATGTCTGCACCTAAAGCTAATTTGCCAATAACCTGAAGTTGAATCCCTAAATTGTCATCGAACCAAATATTTGTTCCTAACGCAAGATTCGCTGTTGGAGTTATGCCAGGACTCACAAGGCTGCGGTAAGTAACACCAATCCCTGCACCCACAAACGGATCTAGTATAGCAGAGTTGAATCTTCGAGCGAAACTGTGTTTTACATGACCATCAACGGCAAAAAACACACCTGATCTTCCCGTTAAATCGTTCACGATTTTCGTTGGCTGATACCTATTGAATGATGACATGACTTCCCAACTCCATCCTTTTTTGATGTGTTTGTCAAACGAGAGTCGTGAAGGATAAAACAAGCTATTCCAAGAACCTGTTACGTCCAATAAATTTGGAAGGTGTTCTTCATTATCATTTACAGTGTTCCAAGATACCCCAACCATAATCCAATATGGATCCTTATTGGTAAATGCAATTGATGGTTGAGCATTAAGAAAGTTGTGAGTTAGACTAACTAAACTAACAGTTAGTAAAAAAAAGCGTTTAATCAATCTTTCTCGCATATGAACAAGTTGCAGCAGTTTTACGATTCAAAAGTATAAAAATACACTTTAGTCAACGTTAAATAAAAGAGTTGTTACAATTACTTATTATCGTTGTTGATTTGCCAACGCAACGAAATCATCATAAGGCAATTCCTTTTCGCTCAGTTTAACCGTTGCTTTAAAGTAATCTGTTAACTTTTGCTCAGCTAACATATCGTAGATACGATTCGCTTCTTCTTTATTACCTAACACCTGAAGTGCTGATGAAGTTAATTCTTGATCTTCAGGAGCTGGAATTCCATATTGAGCGTAATTGTTAACCAATAAGCCTTTTGTGAAATCAATCACCTCTTGATTCTCTAACTTGATATCGTTTGTGCGGAAAATCGTGCTTTGGATGAGCTGCCATTTTAACCCATTGACATAAGACGGATACTCATTCTCAATTTGTTCATCTGTCAATGGCTTTTCATTGGATAGTTTGATCCATCTTTTCAGGAATACATCTGGCAATTCAACTTTTGTCTTGTCAACTAGTTCGGTGTATACATCTCTTGTTAAAAGTCGATCTGAATCATTTGCAAACATCTTTGATAAATCATCAGCAATCCTAGAACGCAACGCTTTTTCATCCGATATTGCTCCCGGACCGAAGAGACGATCGTACAAATCTTGCGTCAATTCTGCTAACTCCATTCGTTTGATTTCGTTAATCGTCATCTGAAACAAATTGGAGATCTCAGGCAATCTTGACTCGTCAACACCTAACATTGAAGCCGTATCTTTTCCACCACGAGAAACAGTTGAAGGGTCAACATTCACTTTATCAGCAATCCCTTTACCTAAAAGCTGTTTCTTAACTTTCTTATCCTCAACAAACTCCATTGAAATAGTCGAAGAGTGCATAATTCCACCTTCTTTGATCGAACCATCTTCATTCAACTCCACAAACTGCGCAAGAATCATGTCTCTCTCTTCCACTTTTTCTGCTGAGACAAGTTTACCATACCTTCTTCTTAAATCATCAATTTGATTATCAAGTAACTTATCGTCTATTTTCACTTTGTGGTAAGTGAACTTACTTTTGTTTGAAATGGGTAATTCAATTACTGGAGATAATCCAATTTCGTATTCGAATGAAAACGTATCGGGCTGATCAAAATCTCCCCTCACTTCACTTCCCTCCTTTGGGATAGGATTCCCTAAAATCGATAGATTATTAGATTGAATGTAATTATTCAATGCGTCGTTAACCAATTTGTTTAATTCTTCAGCCAACACGCCTTTTCCATATTGCTTTTGGATTAAACCTGCAGGAACGTGACCCGGACGGAATCCAGGGATCTTAGCTGTTTTACGGTAATTGTCCAATGTTGACTTAACCTTTCCAGCATAATCTTCTTTTGCAACTTCAACTGTTAAGATGGAATTTAACGCATCGATTTCCTGACGACTTACATTCATGAGTGTATTATTTAATGGTCATTTACTACAAACAAAAATGGTCCCGCTAACGAAAACGAGACCACATTTCGTGCGGATGGAGGGACTCGAACCCGCACACCTCTCGGCACTAGATCCTAAGTCTAGCGTGTCTACCAATTTCACCACATCCGCAATTTTATTTCAATTCATCGGTTTTGCGCTTAAAACCGTATTCCATCGAAATGGAGTGCAAAGATATTTATTTATTTGAATGTGAAAAAATCTACATCCTTTTTTTTCGTTCTTGTTTCATTGAATTGTGGATAATTTGATCATTTGATTGCCAAAAACATCCGTTTTTCGAGCTAATTTTGCAGAATGGAAAAAACGTTCAAAACCATCATTCCTAGTGAACTGCCGGTGCCAAAATTGCACCATTACCTTTTAGGCGCTGTTGGACCGAGGCCAATTGCGTTTGCATCTACAGTAGATGAAAATGGTGTACCTAACCTTGCACCTTTCAGTTTTTTTAATGTATTTAGTGCAAATCCTCCCATTTTAATCTTCTCCCCTGCACGATCAGGACGAACAAATACAACAAAAGACACCTTCAATAATGTGAAAGTTATTCCTGAGGTGGTGATTAACATCGTCAACTTTCCTATTGTTCATCAAATGAGCCTGGCTAGTTCGCCTTATGACCCATCCGTTGATGAATTTCAAAAATCGGGACTCACACCTGTAGCATCTGAAACCGTTCGACCTTTTCGTGTGAAAGAATCTCCAGTTCAATTCGAATGTAAGGTGAATGAAGTCATCGAACTTGGTCAAAACGGCGGTGCTGGCAACCTTGTTATTTGTGAGGTGCTCAGGATGCACATCGACGAAGAAATTATTGATGATTCCGGACAAATAGACCAACATAAAATCGATTTGGTTGCTCGAATGGGTGGAAATTGGTATTGCCATGCCAACGCAGAGTCTATGTTTGAAATCGAAAAACCTATTACGTCATGTGGGATCGGATTTGATGCTATTCCATCAGATATTAAGGAGAGTACAGTGCTAACTGCGAACGACTTAGGTCAACTTGGCGGCATTGAAGAATTACCAGATGAAACTGCAGTAAATGAATTTAAACTGTTGGAATTAAGTGATCTTTTCTTATCTTTAGAAGACAATCCTGCAGCATTAGAGAAATCACTGCACGAACGTGCGAAAGCATACCTCACTTCAAATCAACTTGAAGAAGCTTGGATGACACTTCTCGCTTTTAACAATGGCTAAAAACTAAAAAAGAACAATAAACAACAAATAAATATGTACAAATTATCCGGCACGATCAAGGTGATCAATCCTACCGTTCAGGTATCTGAAAAATTCTCAAAGCGTGAATTCGTTGTAACGGATTCAGCAAGTATGTATCCGCAAGAAATCATGTTTCAATCCACCCAAGATAAATGTGGCATGCTTGACGGTTTTCAACATGGTGAACAAGTCGAAGTTTCTTTTAACCTACGCGGTAGAGAATGGACTAGTCCTCAAGGTGAGGTGAAATACTTTAATACGCTAGAGGCATGGAGAATTGAGCGTGTTGGACAATCAAACGGGCAGTCGATGCCACAAGGTGGTCCTTCAGCTATGAGCCTCGATCCAATTGCTACTCCAGCGGCATCAAGCACCATGGACATGGCAGATGACGATCTTCCGTTCTAAGCGAATTTAGCTTGTAGATTTAAGAGCTGACTGCTAAAGTCGGCTTTTTTTATGCCTGATTTTTTTAATAATTACGCGCTAACTTCCTGCCTCTCCATACTGGACGAAACGTATACATTAACAATAGGATGAGTAGTGAATAAAGCGGGAAAAACAACTCGTAAACAGGAATAAACATCCAGCTTTTCAATCGGCTCATCAGGCTGAAATAAGGATAAAAGGCAACTAAATCAACTGCTGTTTTCATGCAATAGGCCATTAGAGCCAAATCAAACAGTCCAAAGAGTAAACTGTACACAATTACTCCAAAGAAAAAGAAGGTGAAAAAAGCTTGAATGAGTGACAATATTGTACTCAAGTGATCGCCAACATCACCCGTTTTGGCAATCCATCGAAGCCTTTGGTGAATGAATTCTTTAAATGATTGAGGAGTTTCAGTCACTACAGCAAGGAGTGGGTTTGTAGATAAGTTTACCATTGCCCCGCCATTTCTGAAATCCCTCAATAAATAGATGTCATCTCCACTTGGCATGTGTTTGTGTTGCTCAAATCGATCATATGTTTCGAAGGCACTTTTCTTGTAGAGTAAATTGGCACCACTCGCGATTATCGGGCGATGCCAACCAGTTATTCCGGCATTGATGGCATTGATGAGTAAGACATCCAATTCATAAATACGGTGGTACCATTTCTGGCCCTGCATGAGAATAGGAAGTACGGTTGCGTCTGTTGAAAACAACGAATTTAACTCCTGAAAATAAGTCGGTGAAAAATGAATATCCGCATCCATACTCAATACCCACTTCGTCTCAACCTGTTTCATTGCTTCACGAATAGCCTGTTTTTTGCCTATTTGACCATCCGGTAACTGAATGATCCTGAACCGTTTATTCTCCAATTGCACACAAATAACATCAGAGGTATTATCTGTAGAATGATCATCTACAAATATAAACAGCGCAGGAAGAGACGATGAATTATTGATTGCCGAAAGAATAATTGGTATTCGTTCACGCTCATTACGAAAGGGAACAATCACTGTTAAATCGTCGATTTCAACCTTTTCGCCTTTCATTTCAACCTGACCTT
Organism: Flavobacteriales bacterium; assembly: GCA_947462695.1. Classification (GTDB taxonomy): domain Bacteria; phylum Bacteroidota; class Bacteroidia; order Flavobacteriales_D; family Crocinitomicaceae; genus M0103. The sequence continues at coordinate 5,657 of CANHQC010000144.1, forward strand.
CCTTTCGTCGCTGTAAG
>CANHQC010000145.1 GCA_947462695.1 Flavobacteriales bacterium
AACTGTGTTTTCAGCAGTCAAAGGGATCGTACCTGAATACAATGCCATTCCGGCGCGGTTCATTCACAAAACATTTGGAACTCCTTATGATGCCATAGGAATAATCAGCGGACCATGCCATGCGGAAGAAGTAGCTCTTGAACGACTTTCTTACCTAACTGTTGCTGCACAAGACGATGATGTAGCCGAAGAAATGGCGGATCTGTTAGCTTGCAGATACATTAAAACAACCACTTCAGACGATTTATTTGGCACAGAACTATCTGCCGTTTTGAAAAACGTCTACGCATTAGCATCAGGGATTTGCTCTGGGCTTGGTTATGGAGATAACTTTCAAGCGGTTCTCATTTCCAATGCCATTCAAGAAATAGAGAATTTCATTGATGAAGTAAGTCCAATTCACCGAGATGTTAAATCAAGTGCCTATTTAGGTGACTTACTCGTAACAGCTTACTCCAAATTTTCACGAAACAGAACTTTTGGTTTCATGATTGGCAAAGGTTATTCGGTGAAAAGCGCACAACTCGAAATGGATATGATTGCTGAAGGCTATTATGCGACCAAATGTGTGGTTGAAATCAACAAGAAGTTTCAGGTCGAAATGCCTATTTTAGAAGCCGTATACCGCATTCTTTACGAGAAAATTTCTCCAGCAATAGAGATGCGATTACTTACGGAAAAACTCAGTTAATAGAGTTATAAAAAAATCATCCTTAATACTTTTTCAAATCTGATGTGTGCATTTCAGCTTTGCCATGTAGTTTTGCAGTATGAAAGTATTTAAGTTTGGTGGAGCATCCGTGAAAAATGCTGAAGCAATCAAAAATGTTGCTTCCATTATCTCTCGTTACGAAGGACAAAAGTTGGCAATCGTTGTTTCGGCCATGGACAAAACGACGAATAAACTTGAGTTAGTTGTCGAAGCATGCAAACATCGCGACTCAGCAGCATTTGGGCACTATATCGACGAAATCGAAGAATTTCACCGGCACATCCTTCATGAATTATTTTCTGAAGTTCCGTTCAAGGCAAGCAATGAAATGGATGACCTATTCACAGGCCTCAGAAAACGGATCGAAGAACCTTTTCCTGAAAATTACAGTTTCGCATATGATCAAATTGTCTCAGTTGGCGAACTGTTGTCTTCCCTCCTACTTTCAGCCTATTTAACTGAAGTAAATCATCGCGTATTGTGGGCAGATGCACGTAAGTTGATTCGCACAAATCACAGATACCAAGAAGGGAAAGTCGATTGGATAAAAACGCAAGAACGAATGAACGATTCATTTATTCCAGCTTTTGAACACGTCGATATTCAGGTGACACAAGGATTTATTGGTCATACAGCTGAGGGATTTACGACCACTTTGGGAAGAGAAGGATCTGACTATACCGCTGGAATTATTGCCTATTGTTGTGATGCAGAAAGTGTTACCATTTGGAAAGACGTGCCTGGAATGTTGAATGCCGATCCAAAGTACTTTGACGACACCATTTTATTAGATCAAATTTCATTCAAAGAAGCCATTGAATTGTCGTACTATGGTGCTTCAGTTATTCACCCTAAAACAATTCAACCACTTCAAAATAAAGGCATTCCGCTATATGTGAAATCATTTGTTGACCCAGAAGCACCTGGAACAGCGATCCAGGCTTCAACTGCCCACGATCACCTTATTCCGTCCTTTATCATAAAACGAGACCAATTATTGGTGTCGTTGACAACTCGTGATTTCTCTTTTATTGCGGAAGAAAATTTAAGCACCATATTTGACCTGTTAAATCAACTGAAATTGACTGTCAACCTCATGCAAAACTCAGCACTGAACTTTTCTTTCTTACTGGATCGTTCAAAAGTTGACCTCGATAAACTCAAATCAACTTTTGCTGAGTCGTATGAGCTCCGGTACAATGAAGGACTTGAATTATTAACCATTCGCCACCCCTCAGAAGAGGTTATTGAAAAATTGACAACCGGAAAGGAAATTCTTGTCAGGCAGTTTACACGCCAAACGGCAAGAATGGTATTAAAAGACACCAATGGAGGAGCGAATTGATAAACTATTACTTCAGCGTCAACTTGTATCTTCAAGAGCAAGAGCCGAGGAAATGATCAGGGAACACGGCGTTCGTGTGGATGGTAAAGTGATCACAAAATCTGGAAAAAAAGTTCCCGTTGATGCCATTATCGAATTACTTACCGAAGAAATTCCTTGGGTTTCCCGTGGAGCACTAAAGTTAGTACATGCCTTGGAACAGTGGAATATTTCACCAAAAGGTACCTACCTTGATTTGGGTTCTTCTACGGGTGGTTTTACCGAAGTCTTACTGTCAAAAGGTGTGAACAAGGTAATTGCCATAGACGTGGGAAGTAATCAATTACATGAAAAATTACGTTCAGATAAACGGATTGAATTGCATGAAAAAACCCATATTCGTGAAATTACCCATTCAATAGTTCCAAATCCGGCAGATGGCTGTGTAATGGACTTGTCTTTTATTTCATTAACGAAGGTTTTCCCCTTCATCCACCCATTTTTATCGGATGATGCAACTGTCATTGCGTTAATCAAACCGCAATTTGAAGCAGGTAAAGCTAACCTCACTAAAAACGGAATCGTCAAAAGTAAATCACTCTACCCTGCAATCATTCAAGACATCGTAATTTCTGCTCAACACAACAACTTAGAAGCTATTGCGCACATTGATTCACCCATTCTTGGTGGAGATGGAAATCATGAATTTCTCCTGTTGTTGAAAAAAAAGGCACTTGATTAGAGAAAAGCTTCTTTAGAACAATTCAAAATAAGCCTTTTGACTATCTTTGTGTACTAAACAAGCACAACATGAAGTCATTTAATGTGCGCGAAATTCGGGAACAGTTTCCGGCATTGCGTCAAAAAGTTTACGATAGGAACCTGATTTATTTCGATAATGGTGCGACTTCTCAAAAGCCACAAATGGTACTGGATGCTATTTCAACTTATTATTCGAAAGACAATGCCAATATCCACCGAGGCGTGCATTACATGAGTCAAAAGGCAACCACTGAATTTGAAGAGGCAAGGAAAATTATTCAAACGTACATTCATGCAAAAAAATCGGAGGAAGTCATTTTCACCAAAGGCACAACAGACGGAATAAATCTGGTGGCATCTTCTTATGGTGAGTTACTTTCATCAGGAGATGAAATCCTGATTAGCGCAATGGAACACCACTCCAATATTGTTCCTTGGCAATTGCTGTGCGAGCGGAAAGGGTTGAAATTAAAGGTTGTTCCAATTACGAAAAAAGGCGAATTGGATATGGAACAATTTGACCTGTTGCTTTCAGATAAAACAAAACTGGTCGCTGTAACACATATTTCAAATACCCTTGGAACGATCAACCCAGTAAAAACGATCATCGATAAATCGCATGCTGCAGGAGCTAAAGTATTAATTGACGGTGCACAAAGTATCCAGCACATGCCAATTAATGTAACTGAGCTAAACTGCGATTTTTATGTCTTTTCCGGACATAAGGTATTCGGTCCGACTGGAATTGGTGTACTCTATGGAAAAGAAGAGCTTTTAGAACGTATGCCTCCCTATCAAGGCGGTGGTGACATGATTGCCAAAGTAACGTTTGAGCGAACTACGTACAACGAATTGCCATTCAAGTTTGAAGCCGGCACGCCTCATATCGCAGGAGGTATTTGCTTAGGCGAAGCCTTTCGATTCTTACATAATTTGGATGCAGATGCGCTGCAACGGCATGAAAAAGAACTCACGGAATACGCTCAAGACTTACTTGATACGTTTGAAGGTGTTCAAATCATAGGCGAAGCTAAAAAGAAAACCTCAGTGGTATCTTTTCATGTGAATGGTATTCATCCTTTTGATATAGGTACGTTGCTAGATAAACAAGGAATAGCGGTTCGGACTGGACACCATTGTACGCAGCCCTTAATGGATTTTTTCGGAATTCCGGGAACAGTTCGGGCATCTTTTGCGTTTTACAATACGAAAGAAGAGATTGATACATTTATTACGGCAGTAGATAAAAGCATCTCATTATTGCGATAGCATGAACATAGAAGCGAAACAACAGGAAATCATCGATGAATTCGCTATTTACGATGATTGGATGGAAAAATACGAGTATATTATAGACTTAGGAAAGGAAACACCATCAATCGACCCATTGAAAAAAACAAACGACCGATTAATTGAAGGGTGTCAATCCCGAGTTTGGTTAGATGCAGCATTCGAAGGTGGGAAACTTCACTTTACAGCTGATTCAGATGCGATTATCACGAAAGGAATTATTGGATTGCTTATTCGCGTAATGAACAATGAAGCACCTGAAACAATTGTTCAAACGGATTTACATTTTATAAAAGACATCGGTTTGCAAGAACACTTATCCCCAACACGGGCAAATGGATTGGCTAGCATGGTAAAGAAAATGAAAGTTCTTGCGCTACAGTATCTGCAATCGGCAAAAAACTAAGATTATGGAAGCAGAAATCATTGCCCTAGAAAATAAGATCATCGAAATGCTCAAAACGATCTATGACCCAGAAATACCTGTCGATATTTTTGAATTAGGCCTTATATATGAAGTTCGTATTGATGATGAAAAAAATGTAGCGATTGAAATGACGCTGACTTCTCCAAATTGTCCGGTGGCTGAATCACTTCCTAAAGAAGTAGAAGAAAAAGTTGCTAGCGTAGAAAGTGTAAAATCCGCTGCTGTAAACATTGTTTTCGATCCACCATGGGACAAAGACATGATGAGCGAGGAGGCTAAACTTGAACTCGGATTCTTGTAATTAACATTTTTTCAGAGTTATTTTTTCTTTATTCTAAACCTTTCCGATTTAGTTTTGTTTACTCTTTTGTAATAATATTTAAACAAAAATTTATGAGAACAATTAATTACTTTAAAAAAGTACGTGTAGCAATCGTTGCATTTGTCTTCGCCGGATCTGCATCGGTTTCATTTGCACAAACGAATGTGTTTGATAACGTCATCGCTACAAGTCCTAATCACAGTTATTTAGAGGCTGCATTAATTCAACAAGGATTAGATATTGCCCTAAAGAATCCAAGTGCTACTCTAACTGTATTTGCTCCAGATAATGCGGCTTTTGATGCGTTAGCTGCTGCATTAGGAACGAACATAGCTGGCTTACTAGCGAATCCAGATTTGACTAATATACTTCTTTACCACGTTTTAGGCGCAACAGTTCCTTCGTCTGCAGTAACTAATGGTGCGATTGTAACGCCATTAAACAATGCAAACACTATTAAGATGACGAAGACGTCAACTGGATCAGTTTACGCCAATCAAGCTATGGTTAATGCAGCTGACTTAACGGCAGCAAATGGAGTTGTTCACTCAGTAAATGGTGTGCTACTTCCAGTTGAAACTGTTGTTGATATCGCTATTGATAATAATTTCACGACGTTGGCTACGGCTGTTGTTACGGCTGAATTATTACCAGCGCTTACAAACCCGTTAGCAACATTAACTGTATTTGCTCCAACAAACGCTGCGTTTGATGCATTATTAACTACGTTAGGAATTGACATCAACGCGCTACTTGCTAGTCCAGACTTAGCAAACTATTTGACTTACCACGTATTGGGAGCAACTGTTCCTGCATCTGCTGTTACAAA
>CANHQC010000146.1 GCA_947462695.1 Flavobacteriales bacterium
CCAGAACAATGGGCAGGTTACGATTTGTTTAAAAGTTTGAATGGTGCCGATTGTTTACATTGCCACAGTGGCGCAATGATGCAAATCAATAAATTTAGTAACAATGGACTGGATGCTTCGTTTACTGATATAGGAAGAGGAGCTGTTACTGGTAATCCAAATGACAATGGAAAATTTAAAATTCCGACCTTGAGAAATATTGCACTTTCTGCACCTTACATGCACGATGGACGTTTTTCTACACTTGAAGAAGTCATCGAACACTATTCGAGTGGCGTGGTGCAAAGTCCGACAATAGACGTACTCATGGAGCATGCAGCAATGGGAGGTGTTCAACTTGATGCTGAGCAAAAGGGATTGGTTAAAACGTTTTTGCTAACCCTAACAGACTTTTCTTTTATCAACAACCCAAAATTCAGGGATCCCAACTAATTTTCTTTACCCATGATTGATGAACGTAGATTAACTACCGAAGAAAAAGCACTTAAAATCAACTTGACTTCTGATATTTATGGTTGTTTCGCTGAAATCGGGGCTGGACAAGAAGTTGCCGCTAATTTTTTTAAAGCTGGTGGTAGTTCAGGAACGATAGCCTACACCCAATCAGCATATGACATGAAAGTATCGGATGCCATGTACGGTGAGGCTAGTCGATATGTTTGTGAGGAAAGACTAATAACAATGTTGGAAACTGAATACGAAACATTGAAATTCCGTCTACCAAAAAAATTCAAGGAATCGCGATTTTTTGCTTTCTGTAACACTGTTGAATCGTTAAATTACCACAAAACAAATCAAGGTCAAGGTTGGGTAGGAATTCGCTTTCAATTGAACTTGGAAGCGAAACCAAATGATGTGATTTTACACATTAAAATGCACGATAATAGTCACAAGGCTCAACAAGAAGCCATAGGTATTCTTGGTGTTAACCTTGTTTATGCGTGTTATTTTCTATCTGAAGACCTCAATGAGTTCCTCAATGCATTAGTACATAGATTACCGAGAGATCGCATGGAAATTGACATGCTTCGAGTCTCTGGACCTGATTTTGAAAATGTAGACAACCGTATTCTTGCGCTCAATTTGGTAAAACGGGGTATTACTGACGCGACAATGTTCGATTTGTCCGGTCATGTACTTCAACCTGCAACAGCGCTTTATAAAAAGAACATTCTTTTGATGCGAGGTCGATTCCGACCTGTAACGAAGGTACATATCGATATGGTGGAATCAGGTAAGAAACAGTTCTTGAAAGATAAAGACGTTTCTGAAGATAATTTGTCTGTCATTTTTGAGCTTACCTTAAAAGACTTAACTGCCGACGGTAAAATTTCAGATAAAGATTTTGTGGATCGTGCTGAATTATTAGGATCGCTTGGCTATACGGTTATGATTTCCAATTACCTGAAACACTACAAAATGGTTGATTACCTTGCTTCAATTGCGAGGGGTAAGCGAATGGGAGTAATTGTAGGAATCTATAACTTGCATACCATATTTGACGATAGGTATTACGACAATTTACCCGGAGGACTGTTAGAAGCATTTGGTCGCGGTTTCGGACATAATGTGAAAATGATCGTTTATCCGGCGAACAATGTAGAGACAGGCGAATTGTACTCATTGGAAAATTTCAAAGTTCCCCAACGGTTAATAGGCTTGTTGACCTACCTGAAAGACAACAATAAAATCGAGTCAATGGATGAATTTGATCCCCATTTACTTCATATTATGTCTGATGATGTGTTAATGAAAATCAATGCAGGATCTTCAGCTTGGGAGGAGGATGTTCCGGTTGAAGTTGCGAAGGCGATAAAGTTCTTTGAGTTGTTCGGTTACCATTCCAAAGTGACGTCTTAATGCCACACATTAAACATGCGTTAATTCGTTACCGGATTATCGATAGATGCATACGGAATACTTACAATCCATATCCTTCCAAAGACGTCTTGCGTGAAGCGTGTGAAGATGAGTTGTTTGGCTCTACTTCCGGAGGACACATCTGCAATTCTACCATTGAAAAGGACATGTTTGCCATGAAAATGGAACATGATGCACCAATTCGATACAGTAAAAGATACAATGGGTATTACTACGAAGATCCATCGTTCACGCTTAATGATATCCCATTAACCGAAGAAGATTTAGCATCCATCCAGTTTGCGGCATATACGCTAATGCAATTCAAGGATGTGGATATGTTCAAGCAATTTGGAAACGCCATTGATAAAATTGTCGATAGAGTCGAATTATCTAAAAAGCAACCAAATGAAGAGTTGGATCAATTTATTCAATTCGAAAGCGCCCTTTCAACGGGAGGAAATGAATATTTGCCGCAATTGGTTCAGTCCATTAGAAACAAACAGATCGTTTATTTTTCGTACGCCGGATTCAAAACAACAATTGCTAAGCCCAGAAAAGTTGTTCCAGTGCTTGTTAAAGAATACCGAAATCGTTGGTACTTGATTTCATACGATTTAGTGAAACAAGACATTATCACCTACGGCTTGGATCGTATTCAAACCTTAGAGGTCTCTGATGAAATTGGACACGTTCCTGCAAATTTTAAAGCGGATGAGTATTTTCGATTTGTAACTGGAATTACAGTAAATAATGAGAGTCGCCCAGAAATAGTTCAATTAAGCGTTAAACCGATAGCAAGTCGCTACATTGAATCACAGCCTTTTCATTATTCGCAAAAAGTTATCGAACGAAACGAAGCATACGTCATTATTCAACTTCATATTTTGGTGGCTGAAGAATTCATTCGTGATATATTGTCTTATGGCCCCGAAATAGAAGTGTTATCCCCTGAATCACTGCGTAAAACGATGATCCAACGAGCGCAAGAAATGAACAAGATTTACAGGAAGTGATGGATAGGTTGTTCAATCCAAATGTCTGAAGTATCTTCGCAAAAAACCCACAAATGGAAGTAATCGTTACACTTGAAAATGGCGTATGTGAATTGCGTCTGAATCGACCGGAAGTCTTTAATTCATTCAATAAATCGATGGCAATAAGCCTGCAAAAGGCACTTGATGAGGCAGAATGCAATACCGATGTTCGTGCGATCATTATCACAGGTGAAGGTAAAGCATTTTGTGCCGGTCAGGATTTGGGGGAGGCGGTTGATCCCGAAGGTCCAGATTTGGAAACCATAGTACGTGATCATTACAATCCCATTATTCTTCGCATTCGATCGATCGAGAAGCCGGTAATCGGTGCGGTGAACGGAGTAGCAGCTGGTGCAGGCGCAAATATTGCGTTGGCATGCGACATAACCATAGCTACAAAATCAGCCAGCTTTATTCAAGCATTTTCAAAGATTGGATTGATCCCCGATTCAGGAGGCACTTACTTTTTACCGCGATTAGTGGGGAATCAAAAGGCATTGGCACTAATGATGACAGCAGATAAATTGTCAGCAACCGATGCAGAGGCAATGAACTTAATATACAAAGCTGTTGATGATGAGGCGTTCAATTCTACAGTTAAATCCTTTGCAGAGCAACTGGCAAAAATGCCAACAAGGGCTTTAGGGTTAACAAAAAAGGCAGTAAATTCCTCTTGGACATCCTCGCTTGAAGATCAGTTAGAGACTGAAAAAGAGCTGCAGGTAGAAGCAGGACAGACATATGATTTCAGAGAAGGTGTCAACGCTTTTCTTGAGAAGCGAAAACCACTATTCAAAGGAGAATAAATAGCGTCTAATTGATTTCACTAACATGAGCAATACAAAGATAATTGGGGTAGTAGGAGCAGGTACGATGGGGGCCGGAATTGCACAAGTCGCTGCACAAAATGGACACCAAGTAATCATCATGGATTCTTCCATTTCTACACTTGAAAAGGCTAAATCTCAGCACGAAAAACAGGTCAATCGCTTAGTTGAAAAAGGAGTGATTGAACAGGATAAGCGTGATCAAATCTTAGGATCCATTTCGTATACTGAGTCTATCGCAGATATGCGTTCTTGCGAGCTGATTATAGAAGCCATTATCGAGAAGCTAGAAATCAAACACGACGTCTTCAGAAAATTGGAAGAAGTCGTTTCGAATGCGTGTATTTTGGCAAGTAATACGTCTTCACTTTCTATCGCATCAATAGGTTCTGTTTTAGTGAATCCTGAACGCATTATTGGCATTCATTTCTTTAATCCAGCACCATTAATGCCCTTGGTTGAAGTAATTCCAGCGGTTCAAACAAATTCGACGACTATTGAAACAGCTCGAACATTAATTGAATCATGGAAAAAAGTTGTGGTTGTATGCAAAGACACTCCTGGATTTATCGTCAATCGTGTTGCGCGACCGTTCTACGGAGAAGCGCTGCGCATATACGAAGAGGGAATAGCTGATTTTGCAACGATTGATTGGGCACTTACTCATTTTGGCGGATTCCGGATGGGTCCATTTACACTAATGGATTATATCGGAAACGATGTGAATTATACAGTAACTGAGACGGTTTTTGAAGCGTTTTATTACGACCCACGTTTCAGGCCCTCGTTTACACAGAAAAGGCATAAGGAAGCTGGATTTTACGGGCGTAAATCAGGAAGAGGATTTTACCAATATTCAGAAGGAGTTGAACAACCTAGCCCTATTAAAGACGAGGAATTAGGTCGCGTTATCTTTGAACGAATACTCATTATGTTAATTAATGAGGCAATCGATGCAGTTTTCCTTCATATTGCATCCATTGAAGATATTGATTTAGCGATGACCAATGGCGTAAATTATCCAAAAGGGCTACTGAAATGGGCGGATGAATTGGGATTGGATTGGGTATTGACGCGACTTGAGACATTGCACAAGGAGTATGGAGATGATCGTTACCGTCCCAATCCGTTACTTAGACGAATGGTTCGTTCTGGACAAACGTTTTACTCGATTTAGGCTGCTTAAGGGCTTTCGAAAGGTATGCGAGCATTTTTTGTCGAGTAACTTATGGTTATGTCTTTTAAGGAGGTTTGCCATTAGCTAGCCAATCAGGCAATGGAATTGAATTATCCATTGTCGTCGTTAAACTTCATAATGATATAAGTTATTTGAAGGAAGAACTCAATCAAGTAAAAAGAGAAGTGAATGACCTCAAGGGAATGAAAACAGCTAATTAAGTTGATTCGAATAAAACCCTTTTCTTTCTTTAATTTGATTAATTAGTCGAACAGCGTTTTCATGATCACCTAGTTTCTGGTAACATTTTAACTGGTACCACTCTGATTCCTCTTCGAAATTGTCGAATCCACCTCTTTCTGTTTGACGCAAAAAGACCAAAGCTTTTTCATATTCTCCAAGATGGAACAAGCATAATCCACCATAAAAAAGGGCATTAATATCTGTTGAATAGGTCGTTAAAATCTGTTCGAATTGCATAAGTGCCTTACTGTATTTGCCTTTTTGAACATCTTTCATGCTTGTTGAAATAATTGAAATATAGGTTACTGAATCAGTTGAAAGTCCATCATCAAGAAGCGTGTTTTCGGAAGCGGGTGTTCCAGTAAGTAAATTCTGTGCAACTGAAGCTTTAGTTCCAGATCTATAAGCTCGATAATCCACTGTCTTTAAGTTGTGTAAGTATATTTCTTTTCCTGTTTTAGTCAATTTTATTGGCAAAACATTTTTATTTTCTTCGTTAATTGGTTGGGTTGATAAATAAA
>CANHQC010000147.1 GCA_947462695.1 Flavobacteriales bacterium
CATGAGAATTCCTAATGCAATAACGAATACAGCGATCGAAACGAAAATCGTTGCAGCACCTAACTTTTCTACATATGCAGCAACGAATCCACCAATGATATTTGCAGCGAATGATGACAACATCCAAACCCCCATAAGCATTGATGCGAGTTTAACAGGAGCTAATTTGGTTACAACTGACAATCCCACTGGAGACAAACATAATTCACCAACCGTGTGAAAGAAATACGTCATTACCAACCATATGAGGGCCGCTTTTTTCAATACCTCTTCTTTACCTCCAACAACATTTGTCTGAACGCCGTATGTAGCCATCAACATAAACAAGAAGCCAATACCTAAAAGGATCATTCCCAGAGACATTTTTACCGGTGTCGATAATCGTTTTCCATATTTCGAAGTCCAGAACCACGCAAAGAGTGGACCTAATGCGACAATGAACAATGGATTGACTGACTGGAAATAGGTAGTTGGAATTTCCCAACCGAAGAAGTTGCGATCGATGTATTTATCCGTGTAAATGGTCATGGAAGAACCGGCTTGTTCGAAGCCTGCCCAGAAGAAAATGACAAAGAAAGTGAGAATGAAAATAACTGTCATTCGTTGTTTCTCCTCACGCGAGAAACCTTTATTCTCAGTAGATAAGTTTTTAACTTCATCTGCCATCTCAGAAACTTCAACAGTTTCAGATTTTGCAGGAGCAGTACCAATTTCTAATAAGTACTTACTTGCCAATAAATTGAAAACTACCTGACCAAGTGCCATTCCGATAGCAGCAGCCAAGAATCCGTATTTAAATCCGTAAGAAACTATTGCGCCAGTTGCATCTTTCACAGCGAACCATTCCTCAGCAAGCGTACCTGCAATTAGTGGTGCCAAGAAAGCGCCTAAATTGATTCCCATGTAAAATATGGAGAATGCTGAATCGCGACGGTCATCACCTTCACGGTACATTTGACCAACCATTGTGGAAATATTTGGTTTGAACATCCCATTTCCAAGAATCAACAATACCAATCCAATTCCTAATCCAAGGTGAGACGGCATTGCGAATAACACCATTTGTCCAAGGAACATGGTAATCCCACCTATTGTAATTGCCTTACGCTGACCAATGTAACGGTCGGCGATCCATCCTCCAATTATCGGGGTGAAATACACAAAACCAGTAAAGAAACCGTAAATTAAAGAAGCTTTATCTTCAGCTATTTCAAGACCATTTTGCGACCATAGTTTGATCATGTACAGGGTCAATAACCCACGCATTCCATAATAACTGAAGCGCTCCCACATTTCAGTAAAAAACAAAAGATACAAGCCTTTTGGATGACCAAAAATCTGACCCTGAGCCTCAATTCGTTCGATTAAATCATTATTATTCGCCATGTAATATATAGTTTAGGTTGTGAAAATAGAAATTTATTTTAAATATTGTCCTTTTTCATTCGCTGATGAAATACGACATCCATACCCATAATATAAAGGCAGGGAAGAATTCCATTTTGGCGAATTCAACTATGTTTGATGATTGTCAGCCATTTTCTATTGGCGTCCATCCTTGGGAGTTGAATGAAGTCCAAACAGACCAAATTGATATTTTCTCTCACGTAAACGATGACTTTTGCTTGGCGATTGGTGAAATTGGATTGGATCGGATCAAAGGTCCCAGTTTAACCCTGCAAACCGATCGTTTTTGTCAACAAATTGCATTATCCGAGGAGCATAAGCTACCCGTTATCATCCACTGCGTGCGTGCGTTCGAAGAGTTGATTCAGTTAAAACGAATGCTTAAACCTGCTCAGCCTTGGATTGTGCACGGATTTGAGAAAACAGCCTACCTCAATAAATTGCTTGAAAATGGCTTTTATATCAGTGTTGGTCATCGTGTCTTAACCAATGAAAAACTTCAAGGTATTCTCCATAAAATTCCGTTGGAACGGTTATTTTTGGAAACCGATGAATCGAGCATCACCATTGAAGTTATTTACGATCATGTTGCTCAACTCATCCATCTACCTGTAAATCAACTGGAAAAACAGATTGAAACAAACATTAAACGTGTATTTCCAAAATGGAAAATTGGCTAGAACGTACTGAATTACTGCTTAATCAAGAGCAAATGAATCGGCTCAAACATGCACATGTTATGGTTGTTGGACTTGGCGGAATTGGATCGTATGCAGCAGAGTTTATTGCTCGTTCCGGGGTAGGACAATTAACAATTATCGACGGGGATGTATTTGATCCAACCAACAAAAACAGGCAGCTCACAGCACTTACTTCAACGATTGGAAAAAATAAAGCTGTTGTATTGGCAGAACGGTTGAAGGATATCAATCCAGCCGTAACTGTTAATGTCATAGAAGAATTCGTTCTTCCAGCGCGTGTTTGGGAGCTTCTCGACACTTATAAACCTGATTATGTGATGGATTGCATCGATTCTGTCACACCTAAATTGGAATGGTTGATTGCCTGCAGACGAAAAAAAATCAAAATCATCACGCATTTAGGAGCAGGTGGAAAAATTGATCCTAGTCGGGTTGAGGTGACTTTTTTGGATAAAACATACAACTGCAAACTGGCCAGTCACATGAAGAAACGGCTGCGACGAGTAGGATTAGATTACCGAAAAATACGAGCGGTTTTTTCATCGGAATTGCAACAGAAATCGTCGCTAAAGATGACTAACGGACTGAATTTCAAGCGATCCTTTTACGGGACAATCAGTTACATGCCTGCATTATTTGGATTAATGGGTGCTGCCGAGGTCATACGATACCTTACACACAATAAAAGGGATTTAGTCGAAAACGAACCTGCAAATAAAGCGTAACTTTACACGTAAACTGTTTAAAATGTCGACTTACATTAAAGTCTTACTTTATTTCTTTTCAATTGGGATACTCGGTGTATCGTGTAATGTATTGCCTGATGCGAAAAAAGTAAGTCCGACAGAACAATTGGCTGATTCCACATTCGACAATCACAGTTACGCCAATATTCATGAAGTATATACGAAGCACGTTCACCTTGATTTGGATGTGAATTTTGAGAATAAAACGATTTATGGGGTTGCCCGGCATGAAATTGTCAATCGTGGAACCGATACCGCCATTTTTGATATCAAGCATCTAGAAATTCAGAAGGTTACACTTGGACGTGGGAACGAAAAAGAAACCAGTTATATGATCGGTAAATGGGATAAAGATTCCATTTTAGGTCAACCGCTCTTAATAAGCATTAAACCTGGAACAAAGTACATTAATATCTACTACGAAACGACTGAAAAGACTGAAGCCATTGATTGGTTGGCCCCAAACCTGACAGAAGGAAAAGACCTGCCGTTTATGTATACACAGGGACAGGCGATTTTGACGCGAACGTGGATTCCCATTCAAGATTCTCCAACGAATCGCTTGACCTATTCGGCTGATGTTCATGTCCCAGAAGAAATGATGGCAATCATGAGCGCCTCAAATCCAACTAAAAAAGCGGTTGATGGTAAGTACCATTTCGAAATGAAGCAACCTATTCCATGTTACCTGATTGCACTTGCTTCTGGGAATATCGAATACCGTTCTCTTGGCAATAATTGTGGTGTTTATGCAGAACCAAAAGTCCTTGGAAAAGCGGCAAATGAATTAGTGGATTTACCTCGTATGATGCGGGCAGCTGAAGGATTGTACGGACCTTATAAATGGGATCAGTATGATGTATTGGTGCTCCCCTATTCTTTTCCTTTTGGAGGGATGGAAAACCCAAGATTAACCTTTCTAAGTCCGACCGTTATTGCTGGAGACCGCAGCTTAGTTTCTGTAGTTGCTCACGAATTGGCGCATTCGTGGTCAGGTAATTTGGTTACGAATGCATCTTGGGAAGATTTCTGGTTGAATGAAGGATTTACGGTTTATTTTGAGAACCGTATAATGGAAGAGTTATTCGGTAAAGATGTGGCGGATATTTTGGCTTTGATTGAATTTGCAGAATTGCAGGATGAGTTAAAAACGATTGCCAAAAGTAAGTACCCACAAGATGCTCAGTTGAAGTTAGAATTAAGGGGACGGAATCCGGATGACGGGATGACGGATATCGCATATGTGAAAGGTGCGTTTTTCCTTAAAACACTGGAAGAAAAAGTTGGAAGAGAGAAATTTGATGTCTTTCTTAGTTCATACTTCACGAACCATGCCTTTAAAACCATTACAACTTCCCAGTTTGAAGATTACTTGAATGGTCATTTATTTGACTTGCACGACTTAACGTTTAATACAAAAGAATGGATTTACGGAAAAGGACTTCCTTCTAATTGCCTGAAAATCTACTCGCCGCGTCTTGAAAACATGAAACAACTCGCCAAACGATTTTCGAGAGGTGAAAAAATCTTTGCCAAGAAGGTCATTTGGAAGAAGATCAAAGGACGAAAGCGCAGAAAAAAGGAAATACTTCAATTGAAACGAACAGATCACATTACGCAAGAATGGCAGACGTTTATTCGTTCGTTGCCTTCGACAGTAAACGCTGAACAACTTGCAGAAATTGACCAGTACCTTAACTTTTCAAACTGGGGGAATGCCGAAGTACAATATGAATGGTTTATTCGAACTATCCAAGCAAACTACGAAACTGTAAAGCCTTCAATCGCTCGTTTTCTCACGCGAATTGGAAGACGGAAGTATGTGCTACCGATTTATGAGGAATTAGCGAAAACTACCGAAAACAAGCAATGGGCATCGGAATTATTTCAATCGATTAAAGCTGAATATCATCCGATTACTCGTATGAGTATCGAAGAAGTCTTGTCTGCTAACAACTAGATGGAATCTACTTCAATGACGCTAATTTATCCTCAAGCAATGCTATTTTACCTAGCGCATCTTGTTCTTTTTTCCGTTCGATAGACACCACTTGTTCCGGCGCACTGTTCACGAATTTCTCGTTTTGCAACTTCTTCTGAACACTTTGTAAAAAGCCCTTTGTATACGTCAATTCTTCTTGCACTTTCAACCGTTCAGCTTCCACGTCAATTGCTTCACCAAAAGGTATAAAGTACTCGTTTCCACCTACAATAAATGAATTGGAATTGGCAATTTTATCAGAGCTATAGGCCAATTGCGTAAGATTACCCAATTTGATGATTACCGCATCAAATGAATCATCGAATTCATTGTTCTTTTTTACGAATAAATCCAACTTCACTTTGTTCGCAATTGACTGTTGCTTCCGAATGGTTCGAATTTCCGTAATCACTTGCTCGCAGTATTCAAATCCGGTGAGAACGCCGGTATTGAGTTCTTCCACTTTCGGCCAAGCAGAAATGATGATATCTTCTTCGTCTTTTCGATTGCGCAACTGATGCCACAATTCCTCGGCAATAAACGGAGTAAAAGGATGCACAATCTGTAGCAATTTCTCAAAGAAGTTGATTGTTGCCTCCAACGTATGCTTATCAATTGGCTGCTCATACCCTGGCTTTACCATTTCGAGGTACCACGAACAGAAATCGTCCCAGATCAACTTGTACGTCAACATTAACGCCTCTGAAATTCGAAACTTATCAAATAGGTCATTGATTTCAGCTAATTGTTTATTGAACTTCGCGTTGAACCACTCAATTGCCTTTGTAGATGACTTAGGTTGTTCTGTATCAATCACTTCCCACGA
>CANHQC010000148.1 GCA_947462695.1 Flavobacteriales bacterium
GTTAAGTGTCGCGGATCGAGGTGCTCTTCAATGTACGCGGTTAGTTGTTCAATGAATTTCATGGTTAAGATTTTTGGGCAAGGAAACGCCAATAGGTGGCGCGATTTAGCACGTGTGTTTTGATGTGTGGATAAGCTTCAGTAAATGAATTTGGAATTTTTGGTTTTTTTCGTTTATCCCATAGTGACTTAAAGGCTTCAGTATTTCCAGTAAATGGATCAACTTCGATTAAATCAATTTGCTGGTTGGTGTGCGTTTTCCAAAAGAAATACTCTTTTTTGCGCAAATTCAGGTCATTCCATTTGATACGTTCTGCTATCAACCAGTTTTTCCAAAGTGCAGCTTGGTCGATTCGTATATCCATTGGATTAAAATTCTGAATTAACCCATTACGAATACCAACATCTGTGAAATAGAACTGATGACTTTTTTTCAACTCATAGCGATGTCCGTTGGAGAACGACGGAAGACGGATGATCCAGAACGCTTTGACGAGAATATCAATATAGCGTTCAACAGTTTCATTATCCAGTTCACATTCCGTCGCGATTTGATTGTACGTAACGACTTCGCCAATATGAAACGCTAACTGGCGCAAAACACGCATCAATTGATCAGCTTTATTAATCCGTTCTCCTCTCCCTAAATGCGTAACAAAAAGTTGATTGGCAGCATCAATTAACCCATTTTCTAAATTATCTTCTTGCGTATGTAAATCAACCGAATTACCGAAAATGATTCGCTTAGAAATAAGTTGTTCTTCTGCCGGCAACGAATGGTGCTGCGCTATTTCATAAAAGGATGGGAATCCGATATGCACATACATGCCTTCTATACGCAAGGCTTCAATCAAGTATTCATCCAGTTGAGGCAGAAATGTACCTGTTAGAATAAGCGTAGTCTGCAATTGATTCGTCAAAATCTGATCGATAATCACTTGAATATCGAACGGTAAAAATTGTGTTTCATCTAGAATCGTAAACGGTGCAGTAAATAAGGCATTCCATTGCGTTGGATTGACCTCGCTTAACCGTTTTTTATCATTCGAATTTGCACATGAAAATTGGTCAAACACAACACCTTTTTCTGTTAGTATTTGAGCCATAATTCCCATTGGATTTAATCCTTTTGGAGCAGTTAGAACAAATAGTTTAGACTTCGTTAATCGTTGGGCGATTTCAGCTAATTGTATACGTGGAATCATCAAAATATGCTTTTACACAAAAGTAAAAGAAATCAGCTTTTTTCGATGAAATTAAATTGATTTTTGCGAATTAGTCTATCCAAACTTTACTGAAGAAGGCATTTGGTCTGTTTGAATGCATGAATTTATTACCGCCATAAGCACGTAAAATGATGAGGTATTTTTCGCCTCTCATTAACCTTACCCAATGCAAACCGTGTGTATAGGTGTCGGATAATCCTTCAAAAACCTCGACGCCATCATCCAGAAATAAGTGCGTATAATTTGAGGCATCAGGACTGGCGATATAAATACTTGCTTGTTCATCAAAAGTCAACGTTGAATCAAACGGAGCAACCTCGATGGAGTAGGTATTTCCCTGACCCATTTCTCGGTAAATGATGTATGGATGGCTATCCCAAATGTTCGTTTCAAGTGGTTTCCCCGGAAAAATTGCTGCAAGACCAATGGAGTCTAATTTGTAGGTATATGACCGGTTACTTTTTACGTCTTTGGCCTCTACAATTGGTTTTTCGGAGTATACAGCTTGTACCTTACGCAATTTGTATCCTTTTTTTCTAAGCAAGCTGATTAATCCTAGATCGCCTGATAAATGACCTGCTCCAACAGCACAAAAGACAGCTTGCTTGCGGATTAAGCTATCAATACCTTTAAACATGCCTTTGTTGCGGTTGACAATCAAGTCATCGTACATTCCGGGATAGATGGACATGTTAGTACGCATCATACGGTCAAGTAAGGAGATATCACCTTTGAGGTAAATTTCGGTCAGTCGTTCCTGTGTAAAGTCCAGCGCTGTTTCTGCAATTCCTTCCAATTCGGGCTTGACATAATCCGAAACGAGATTTAACTGATCTTCCACACGTTCAAGCGGAAAGAAACGCTTCTGTGCATTGTAGCAGTACTCTAAAAAGTACGCATCCAAGAATTGTGGCATGCCATCTTCATTGCCATACAATGTTTTTGTTGCTTTGTTTGATCCGGTGTAAGGCATTCCCTTATTGTCGTATAGAACTTTTATTTCTTCTTTACGCGTGTCCCAATCTTCGAAGAGCGAAAAAATATCGGTTTCGAGTACAACCGCTTCGGCTCTATTTAAAGCCACATAAACGGAGTCTGAAAAGCGAAAAAGTCGCTTATCATTGGAATGAAGGCTTCCGTACAAATAGCTTTTAGTTTTTAATCCGTTTCCCGAGATTTCCCAAAGCAATTCATTTTCCGGTTCAATAAATTGTGCTTTTGCTAGGTTAACTGCAAAAAGGAATCCTGCTGAAAGGATCAGTTTGAAAATTTGGGGTGTTGGTTTAATCAGCATACAACTTGTTCAATTAGTTGATCCCCAAAGGAATAGGGTATAAAAGCCAGCGAAGGAATTTCGGTTGTAATCAATACCGGTGCTGCGTAACCCAATGCAATTCGTCCATTTGAACTTTCTAATCCCATAGCATAAGCCGCATTGATCGTTAGCGCATTGAGTGCTTCTTCAGGTGTCATTTTCATTTTAATACAAGCAAGCGACCAGACAACACTTAAATTTCCGTTTGGTGTAGAACCAGGATTGTAATCGCTTGCGAGTGCCAATGGTAATCCTGCGTTTATTAATCGACGGGCATCTGTGTAGGGTATAGATAGAAAATGGGAGCAACCAGGAAGTGCGACCGGCATACAGTTGCTTTCCTGCAGCGCTAAAATGTCATCGTCGGCTATCTCTTCCAAATGATCCACGGAAAGTGCTCCGTATTCAATCGCTTTTCGGACGCCACCCATTACTGAAAACTGATTGACATGAACTTTTGGTGTTAAGCCATATTGTTTTCCAGCTAGCAGAATCTCTTCCATTTCTTCTACCGAAAAGTAATTTCGTTCACAAAACACATCGATATAATCTGCCAGTTGTTCTTTTGTTACTTGAGGGAGCATTTCGTTTACAATCAAGTCAATGTATCCGCGGTGATCTTCTTTATATTCTTTTGGAAACGCATGGGCTCCAAGAAAAGTTGCTTTTACTGGAATCGGCATCGATTGCTTCAATCGTTTAATCACCCGCAGCATTTTTAATTCAGCCTCTACCGACAGCCCATAACCCGATTTAATTTCGATGGCGCCTGTACCATAACTCATCACCCGATGGATTCGTGCGACTGCGTGCTCGTACAATTCATCTTCAGACATTTCGTTAAGCCGAGCGGCTGAATTCAAAATTCCACCACCCTTTAGCGCAATTTCTTCATAGGATAGACCATTAATCCGATCGACGAATTCTTCTTCGCGCGTTTTTGCAAAAACAAGGTGTGTATGAGCGTCGCAGAAAGCAGGTAGAACGGATTTACCCGTAGCGTCAATTACTGTTAAATTTGACCAATCATCTATGCCAATGAGCTCGGACATTTTTCCGTAAGCTACTATTTTGCCTTCTTCAAGTGCGACAAAAGCATCATGAATCACAGGTACATGAGCCATCTGTTTACCCCGCACAATGTTTGGTAAATCTTCACCGGCTTGATAAAGTGATTTAATATTTTTAATCAGCGTTTTGCTCATAACACAGGGGTCAAAGGTACGACGTATTTCATGAATTCCCGAAAACCCAAAAGAAAGTCCTGTTATATTCTGTTAAATGGGCAGTTCAATAAACAAAAGACAGTTTCACACATGCAGTTGAGTTGTTCATAATGAAAATTATTATAAATTTGCACCCTAATTAACCCGAAAGGTTACTGAATGCCTCGGTGGCGGAACTGGTAGACGCGCTGGATTCAAAATCCTGTACTTTCGGGTGTGCCGGTTCGATTCCGGCCCGAGGTACAAAAAGCAGAGTGAGTGTGAGAGCGAGAGCGATACACGACTCTGCTTTTTTCTTCACTCTCACGCTCATTCTCGCGCTCATTTTTTGCATTGACTTTATCGAAGGGTCATTGTCAATTCTTCTCTCCTGTTTTCGTTAATTCTCTTATAAAATCGCGATATTTGCACAAAATTAAACGCATGTCAAAAGTTACGACCCTCAACGAATTTATCCTTGATAATCAAGCCGACTTCCCTTTCGCAACAGGCGAGTTATCTCGTATTCTTAATGACATTACTGTAGCGTCTAAAATAGTTAGTCGAGATGTGCGAAAAGCAGGATTGGTCGATCATATTCTTGGTGCTCAAGGCGAAACTAATATTCAAGGTGAGGACCAGCAAAAGTTGGATGTCGTTGCTGACCAACAGTTCATTAAAGCGTTTGAAAATGGCGGTGAAGTCTGCGGTATCGCTTCGGAAGAAAATGATGATTTTGTAGCGTTTACCTCAGAATCAGCCAAACAAGGTAAATATGTTGTATTGTTTGATCCGTTGGATGGTTCGTCTAACATCGATGTGAATGTTTCTATCGGCACCATTTTTTCCATATACCGCCGTGTTTCTGAAGTTGGAACGTTGGCTACACTAGAAGATATGTTGCAGCCGGGAACGGCTCAAGTTGCCGCTGGGTATGTATTGTACGGCTCTTCAACGATGCTCGTTTATACTACCGGAAAAGGAGTCAATGGATTTACACTTGATCCTTCTATTGGTGAGTTTTGTTTGTCGCATCCCAATATGCGCATGCCTGAAAGTGGCCGTATTTATGCCATGAACGAAGGAAATATTGACATTTGTGAACCTGGAATTAAAGCGTACACACAGTATTGTCAAAGTTTTGACAACGATAAAGGAGCACCCTATTCTGGACGATACATTGGCTCGTTGGTGGCAGATTTTCACCGCAATATGATTAAGGGCGGAATTTACATTTATCCCGATACGACAACTTCTCCAGAAGGTAGATTGCGACTGTTATATGAGTGTAACCCATTAGCATTTATCGCAGAACAAGCTGGCGGATTGGCAACTACCGGAAGAAAACGAATTCTCGATATCAAACCAGAACGCCTTCATCAACGAGTGCCGTATTTCATTGGTTCAAAAAACATGGTCGAAAAAGTAATGAGCCTGTTGATTGAACATGGAAAGTAAATCCCTTAAAGCTCTTTTCTCGAAAAATCCACGCATCGACGAGACAGCCGAGCAGTTGCGTTATGCGCAAACCAGAATTCATTGGAAAGGATTAGTCGGATCTTCACGCGCATTATCTGCTGGAGCAATTGCAGAACAAACTCCCGGTAATCAATTATTCATTCTCGGGGATAAAGAGGAAGCGGCTTATTTTCTTAACGACCTCGAAAGCCTTTATCCGGAAGATCCACGTATCTTATTTTACCCGGCTTCGTACCGTGTACCCTATCAGTTGGAGGAAACGGATAATGCCAACGTTGTCGCTCGTGCTGAAGTGCTCGAACGCATCAATAACGGAGCAAGTGTCTGGGTGGTGACATACCCGCAAGCGCTCTTCGAGAAAGTTCCGACACAGAAAAAACTCGCAGCCAAC
>CANHQC010000149.1 GCA_947462695.1 Flavobacteriales bacterium
AATTGAACACGTTTATTCCTCAGTTGATCAGTAATATTAATTCAACATATGGGTTTAATTTAAAAGTTGAGATCCATTTATCCATTGAAAATATTAGCATACATGCTGACTGCTCTATTCCGCTATCACTCATACTGAATGAACTTCTCACAAATGCATACAAATATGCGTTTCAAGAAAGCAAGAACAATGAATTGTGGATTGAAATGAAGCGGCAAAATGAGCAGTATTGCTCACTTTTGGTTCGAGATAACGGTTTTGGCTTACCCGAAAACTACCAAACGAAAGGTACTGGATTTGAACTCATACGAGATTTATTGGATCAAATTGACGCCACACCCAATATAACGAGTGATGAAAATGGCACAAAGGTACAGGTGTTATTTCCGTGCGAATTAGTCAACCGTTTCAAACAATAAGTTCACCTCTGGATCCCAGTCAATTTTTGTTACGCCTGAAGCAACCGGAATCACCACAGTTTCACTCTTTTTTGTTACGTCTATTGTCTTATTTATTACCGTTCCATTTTTTAACTTAATTGCTACGTCAATTGAAAAGGATAACGGTGCTGTTTGCTGTTCAATGGTAATGGTACAGTTTCGTTTGTTTGCCGCATAGGATAATTTAAGAACCGGGTGCTGCTCAGTGTGTAGCCATTGGTTAAAAAATTGAACGAGCGATTGACCATGAATCATCTCCATGATCTCCCTAAATTGATCCGTCGTCGCATTGCTTAATTTGTATTTATCGTAATACAGACGAATCCCCTCCTTAAATTTTTCATCGCCCATCTTGTGGCGCAACATGTGCAAAAACCAAGAGCCTTTCTGGTAACTTAATGGATTCAGTAAATTGTTGATGTCATCGTAACTGGGATCTACGACTGGGCGATTGTACTTTTTCTGAAAAGCAATGATTTTATTCCGATCTGCTTTCAATCCGTTTTTCATTTCTTCTTTTCCGAAGGCATACTCCGTATACAAGTGAGTGAAATACGTGGCAAATCCTTCGCTCAGCCAAATGTGCTCCCAATCAGCTTCTGAGGCTGAGTTACCAAACCACTGGTGGGCTATTTCATGTGCGACCAAACCCGTCACTTTTCCTTTCCCATTCAACGCATTTTCATCGTAAAAAATACAACTCGCATTTTCCATTCCACCATACCGCGTAGTGGATTGCACATTCGCAAGCTTCTCAAAGGGATAAGGTGCTATATAGTTTACAAAAAACGGAAGGATTTCAGTTGCACAATTAAGGTCTCTAATTGCTCCTTCAGCACTTTCAGGGTACACCCAGCTCGACAAAACTACACCTGCAGATTTACCTAATTCAACGACTTCAAACGCTGCAACGCCTATTACCATAACTTTAGTAGGTAATGGGATTTCTGATTTGTAATGATAAAACGTTCGATCAGTAGAAAGAAGTTGTTGGTCCATCAATTGTCCGTTGGCAATCACCTTGTACTTCATTGGCGCACTAACTTTCCATTCAATTGTAGCTTTGTCCGCGGGATGATCGACGCATGCGAACCAATTCTGCGCACGATTTGGCCAATTATCGCCGAAAAATGTGCGGTTTTCGAACTTATTCTTTCCTATAATTAATCCATCTGCAGGAATACCTTCAAACCGAAATTCCAATTCAATAGTTGACGTACTTGTAAACTGCAATCCGGTAAGTAATATTCGGTTTTGATCGTGAATGAATTGAAGCGATCGGCCTTTTTCAGAGACAGATTTAACCACCATCCCTTTTCCATTTTTCTGAACTTGAATCAAATCAAAATAAGGCGTTTTCTTAAGGTCTTTCCAATCAAACACAACCGTTTCTTTCACCACAATCTTATCACTGGAATCATTCAATTGCACCTCCACAGCATACGATTGGACATCCATCCATGCCTTTCGTTCATCTGCAGCAAAAACAGGAACAGCAGCTGAACTAACAAAAGCTATAATTATGGAAACAAGGTGTCTTAATTGGAACTTCATGCGGTTCTATTGTTAAATAAAAAAACAAATATACGCGTTCATAACAGGATTTGCAGATTGATCTTCTTATTGTACATTTGAGAAAAATACTAACTATGAAACTAACGTTACTTTGGTCCATTCTTGTCTTTTTCTCTTTAAACACACTTGCTCAAACATTATATCGTCCATCGGCTTATGAAATCAGTCAATCTCCAGATTGGGCAAAAGAGATGTACAGTGAAACACCAAATGTATTCAAGGTTGATTCATTGATCAACCTGTACTATAAAAATCAACCCTTTCAAAAAAGCTATCATACGCAATTCTACAAACGTTGGAGACGCAGTATTTCTGCATTTATCACCGAAAATGGGTATGTTAATCTTCCTACTAAATCACAGGCTGAACAACAAGAAGCTGAATACCGCTCGCTACTGCCATCAACTAAGTCACTGAACTGGTCAGTAGTTGGTCCGCTGCATAATACCGAAGGTAATGGCACACAAGGATCCGGACAAACGAATATATATTGCATAGATCAGTGCGCTGGTCAACCAAACATCCTTTATTTAGGTACAGAACCCGGAGAAGTATTCAAAAGTACGGATGGAGGAAATTCTTGGGTAAGCACTTCATTAACCGAAGATTTTGGCGGAACGAATGCCATTGAGGTCCACCCAACAAACGGTAACATCGTTTTTGTTGCAGGAGGAAAAGGAGTCTATAAAAGTATCAATGGTGGACAAACATGGACGCAGGTACTGACACAGTCTAATTTTGGAGCTACCGAATTGTTGATTCACCCCACAAATGATCAAGTTGTATTTGCTGCATCTGAAAAAGGACTTTTTCGATCAACTGACGGCGGATCCAATTGGACACAATTGTACACCCAAAAATGCTGGGATATAAAAGCAAAACCAGGATCGAATACGACCTTTTATCTCCTGAAAAACAATCCGACGTTAATTCAATGCGAGTTTTTTGTCTCTACCGACAGCGGAGCAACCTGGACAATGCAATCCAATGGATGGTATTCGTCTTCTGATCCTGCAAGAAATGACGGTGGGGCAAGATTAGCAGTTTCTCCAGCAGATCCAAATCGCGTGTATGCGTACCTTATTGGTGAATCTAAGGCAAACGATTACGGTTACATCGGCGTGTACAAAAGTACCGATAGTGGAACTACTTGGACATTACCTAACGGTCCGGCAGGTGGTCCGTATACAACAACGCATTTGAATTTAGCCTACGGAAATCCGGGATGGACCTATCATCAAGGATTTTATAATTGTGCTATTGTGGCATCAGCGACAAATCCCGACGAAATTTTAGTGGGCGGGCTAAACCTATACAAATCGACAGACGGTGGAGCAACCTTTGCACCAGTAGCAGGTTATGTTGGCGGACCACTTTCCATTCACGTAGACATGCAAGATTTCCGTTCAGTAAATGGCAATACGTGGGTAACTACAGATGGTGGTGTTTATTTATCTACTGATTTTTGTTCCAGCCAACCTGCGTTCAAAATGGATGGCGTAAGGGGATCAGATTATTGGGGATTTGGTAGCGGATGGAATGAAGATGTGCTTGTCGGTGGATTATACCACAACGGCAATCTCGCCTACCATGAGAATTATGGTTATGGAAATTTTCGTGAATTAGGAGGTGGCGAAGCACCAACGGGTTATGTAAATCCAGGATTTAACCGTAAAACCTATTACTCAGATATTAGCGGAAAGATCATTCCATTGAACATCAATGATCCGGTTGACAACTTCAGTTTTGGTATGAGTCCGAATGAATCGTACTACGCTGCGGAATCGAGTGAATTGGAATTTCATCCAAATTGTTACTCCATTGCCTATCTCGGGAAGGAAAATAAATTGTGGCGAACAGATGACGGCGGAGGTGCATTTAACTTGGTTAAAGAATTTGGAACAACTGCAAACAACATCATCACGTATATCGAAATATCTTCCGAAAATCCGGATGTCATGTATGTTTGTCAGCGCCCATCTTCAGGAAGTGTGGGGTATTTATGGAAGACAACGAATGGCGGAGTGCTGTGGGATCAATTGCCTGTTCCAAGTGGTAACAGCCGACGAATGTTAATTACCATAAATCCAGCAAATACCAATGAAATTTGGATCGCTTATCCAAGTGGTTCAAATGGCAATAAAGTTTTTCACAGTACGAATGGTGGTATAAACTGGACGAATATCACTTCTTCCACATTAAATAATCAAAGCATTCAATCGCTTGTTTACATTGCAGGAACGAACGGCGCTCTTTACGCGGCTTCGAACAATGCCGTGTTCTATAAAAATGCTGCGATGGCCAACTGGGTAATAGATAATGCTGGCTTACCGACATTTACGAATGGAAACATCTTGAAACCATTTTATCGGGATGGAAAAATCCGATTAGCGACTTATGGAAAAGGCATTTGGGAAAGTCAATTGAATGAGCAAGCAGACGCACCTATTTGCCGAATTACGGTTGATAAATTAAGCCAAACTGTTTATTGTGTTTCGGATTCCTTTTATTTTGAAGACCACTCGTTTATTAATCATCAAGGAGCTACTTGGAATTGGAGCTTTCCGACTGGATCACCATCAACGAGTACGGACCGAAATCCGGCAGTTTTCTTTGCTGCACCAGGAAATCACCTGGCCATTTTAAGCGTTACCAATCAGCAAGGATTGACTGATCAGGACACCTTAATTGTCAGTGTGAACAACTTCCC
Source organism: Flavobacteriales bacterium (assembly GCA_947462695.1). GTDB lineage: Bacteria > Bacteroidota > Bacteroidia > Flavobacteriales_D > Crocinitomicaceae > M0103. The sequence goes on from CANHQC010000149.1 coordinate 4,726, forward strand.
TGCTCCAACGATGATTCAAGAGGATTTCCAAGGATCGTTTGTACCGCAAGGCTGGTTTCAAACCAATCTTGATGGCAATGGTCAATGGCTGCAATCTAGTGACGCAGGTGGATTTGGTTTGTCTACAAAAAGCACCATTTTTGACAATTACAACTACGATTCGCAAGGCACAACAGATGACTTGAATGCACTTTTGAGTACGCAAAACATGAGTCAATTGCAACTTTCGTTTGATGTAGCTTACGCACCCTGGGGCGGATCGTATTCAGACACCTTGATTGTATTAGCTTCAACCGATTGCGGAGCGACATTCACACCTGTTTATTCAAAAGGAGGAACGACATTGGCCACTGCGCCCGCTTTTACTGAATATTATGTCCCTACTGCCACTGAATGGCGGACAGAAACCATCAATTTAAATGCATTTACAGGACATCCTGATGTGGTTGTTGCATTCCGAAACAAAGGCCATTGGGGAAATGTAATTTATGTAGACAATGTCAACATTACAAACAACTTATCGACCCAACAATTAATGGAGCAAGAGCTTACGATTTATCCGAATCCATTGGTGTGCAGTCAGGAGTTGACAGTTTCTGGGATTGAAGAGGCCTTCTCCATACGTATCCGCGATTTAAATGGTAAAACGGTGTATTACAATCAAGCTGCTTCTTCAACGGTAAAGTTACCCTCTACCATACACACAGGACAATACATCGTGACTATTGAAACCGCCGAGCACATTTGGAATAAAAAGCTTATTGTCAAGCAAGACTGATAAAACCGTATGAAACAATTACAGGAGTAATATGTCATTCAACTGGCAGAATCACTCGGATACTTGAATAAATCGAGC
>CANHQC010000150.1 GCA_947462695.1 Flavobacteriales bacterium
TCCGATTCATAAAATGTTTTTCCAGATGTAGGCTTAATGGAAATATCAGGATCGAAATCTGAGTACAACTGCTCAATCATCGATTCAATTCCATTGAATGTGGAAAGGAGGATAACCAATGCAGCTGTAATAACGGTAATTCCGCCGATGGCAATTCGCGTCATCCAGGTAATTACCGTCTTTTTACCTTTTGACTTGAGGTAACGCTTTGCTATGTAATACGAAAAGTGAATATCAACCTTTTTTGAGAAGTTCGTCGATTTTCATGGCATAATCCAACGAATCGTCAATGTGAAATAATAATTCAGGGATTTTTCGCATGTTTTTCAATCGTTTACCAATTTCTGCTCTAATTTTTCCTTGGAAAGATTGAATTGATACCAACACTTCCTTTTTGTCCGGGCCGGCAAAAACACTCAGGTAACAACGCGCTAAAGACAAATCAGACGTCACACGAACTGCAGTTACAGAAACCATCGCGCCAAGGCAAATCTCTCTTGCGTTGCGTTGAAAAAATACCGATAATTCCTCTTGAATTACCCCTTCAATTTTATTTTGACGTATTGATCCCATGACGACAAAAGTAACAAATGTTGAGGCTTTTCCACCTGAAAACTAATGAACAAACGTATCTTTGTCTGTAATGAAGGATTTCATCGAATTGTACCGTTATACTTTCTCGTACCGCTACCGAGCGATAATGGTCATTGTATACAACCTACTTTTTGTAGTCTTTAATTTACTTTCGCTCATCCTTTTCATACCCTTTCTTCAAGTCATCTTTAAACCGGAAGTAAACACCGCTTATACATCGCCAAAATGGACAGGGAACTGGTCAGAAGTCTTTTCATACCTTAAAGATTCGTACAATTTCTTTATGCAGGAGTTGGTCAAAAATGACCCAAAAGAGGCGCTATTATTTGTTTGTTTATCGGTACTCGTTGCGTTTATTTTGAAAAACCTGTTTCGCTACGCAGCGGTCTGGCATCAATCTGAGCTGCGCATGGCTGTCGTGCGGGATATTCGCGATCAATTGTTTCTGAAAGCACTGATTCTTCCATTATCCTATTATTCTGATGAGCGTCGCGGTGATTTAATGTCACGCATGAACAATGATGTGGGTGAAATCGAGATAGCTGTTGTCAGTGTATTGGAGTTGGTCTACAGAGAACCCATTGCCATTGTAATCAATGTGGTCACTTTATTTTATCTGAGTCCTGAATTGACATTTGTTTCTTTTATTTTACTTCCCGTTTCTGCTTTTGTGATTTCCAGAATTGGAAAAAGTTTAAAGCGCACCGCAAAACAAAGTCAGGAACAATTGGGACTTCTTTCCTCGTCGATTGAAGAAGGACTAAATGGTATAAGGGTAATTAAAGCGTTCAATGCGATACATCAAGTGTATGAATCGTTTAAAAAAGTAAATCTCATCCATCAAAAATTAGTAACTAAAGCATTTAGAAAGCGTGATCTATCTCCCATACTAAATGAAACGCTTGGTGCAATGGTGATGCTCGCACTCGTTTGGTTTGGCGGATCAATTATTTTAGATGAGAACGATCCAAATCGACTTACCGGAGAAGTTTTTCTAACCTTTATTATTGTTTTTTCACAGCTACTTCGACCAATTCAAGGTATTGCAACCAACATTGCCTTTTTGAACAAAGCCAAGGCATCGCAAGACCGAATCAACCAAGTCCTTAATGCCGAAGAAAAAATCGTTGAGCAAGCACATCCAATTTCATTATCCTCTTTTGAAAAAAGCGTTGTCCTTGATGATGTTTCCTTCAAATACAAAGACGAATTTGTTTTACAAAACATTGATCTGTCCATAAACAAAGGAAAAACTATTGCCCTTGTTGGCGAATCAGGCAGTGGCAAATCTACACTAGGCGATTTATTACCGCGATTCTACGATGTAACCTCTGGCGAAATCAAGATTGATGATTTGCCCATCCAACAGTATTCAATTCGAGATGTCAGAGCTCAAATTGGCATTGTCTCGCAAGAATCCATTTTATTTAATTCAAGTGTCCGCGAGAACATAGCTTTTGGGATGCCTGATGCCACGATGGAAGAAATCAAACGTGCAGCAAAAGTTGCCCATGCAGACGAATTTATTCAACAGCTCGAGAACGGATATGACACTCAAATTGGAGAACGAGGTAACAAACTATCCGGCGGACAAAAACAACGGCTGAGTATTGCACGTGCTGTACTTAAAAATCCGGCGATTTTAATATTAGACGAGGCGACTTCTGCATTAGATACAGAATCTGAAAAGGTCGTTCAAGATGCCTTAGAAGAGTTGATGAAAGGCCGGACAACCATCGTAATTGCGCACCGATTGAGTACCGTTCGAAAAGCAGATGAGATCATTGTTCTTTCGAAAGGAAAGATAGCGGAACGCGGAACGCACAAATCACTTTTAGAAAACAAAGGTATTTATTACAACATGTGTTCGCTTCAAGGTATCGTCGATTGATTCGTCACAACAACTTAAATCCTTATTATTTGTTAATAATTCGATTTCTTGGTTGAAATTGAAAGGGAAAGCAATTCAAAGAGACAACGCTTCCATTACTTTTGCGTTAATTGTATACATGTTCAGACGGCTTCAAATAGTTTTAATCATTAGTTGGATTTCATTTCCGTCTGTATCTCAATTAATCACAACTCCAGGAACTCCACCAGCCGGACTTGTTCAAAACATTCTTTTAGGTCCTGGTGTATCCGTGTCGAACATACAATACAACGGATCGTCAACAGCAATCAGTTCATTTACAGCCGCTAACACCAATTTAGGCATTTCAAGTGGCATTGTCATTACAACAGGAACCGTGTACAACAACGGTGCTGGTCCTCAAGGACCGAATAATCAGTCAAATGCAGGAGTTGACAACCAGTTTGGTGGTTCAGGTTTATTAAATACACTTTCGGGAGGAACCACCTACAACGCGGCTACCTTAGAATTTGACTTCATTCCCTATTCTGATACGGTTCGTTTCAGGTACGTATTTGGATCGGAAGAATACCCTGAATATGCTCCGCCGAATAGCTCCACATTTAACGATGTTTTCGGATTTTATATATCTGGACCGGGATTCACAATGCCGGAAAATATTGCAAAACTTCCGTCAGGTGCTATTGTATCTATTAATAACGTAAACGCGATTACCAACGCCGCATTTTTCAACGGAAACGGTGACGGGACAACCGCTCCTCAAAATAGCTCCGACTTTTACATTCAATACGACGGATTCACAGATGTATTAGAGGCTGTTGCACGCGTACAATGTGGACAAACCTATCACTTAGTACTGGCCATTGCCGACGTAGAAGATCCCATTTACGATTCAGGGATTTTCCTTGAAGCCAATTCGTTAAGTTCAAAAACACCTGTTGACGTAACATACACACTCACCGAACAAGCGTTTGCAGATCCAGATGTGTTAGCTGAAGGGTGCGTTTCTGCGACGGTAACCTTAGAACGAGGTGTCAATGGTGCAAATGTTCCCCTTACTATACCGGTAAATGTTTCAGGCACTGCCACTGAGGGAGTAGACTACAGTAATCTTCCAAACACAGTTACTTTTCCAGTGGGACAAACAACCGTTCAATTCAGCTTTGATGCCTTTGCAGATGGCATAACGGAAGGCTTGGAGACTATCATTATTGAATTCCCAATAACCGACCCTTGCGGTAACATTACGCCGCTTGTCGTTGAACTTGGTATTGACGATATTGATCCGGTAGCGGTAACTATTGAAAGTGGTGAGGTGCTTTGTCCTGGTGATGACCTTGAAGTCTTAGCCATTGCATCTGGAGGAGTTGGTCCGTATACTTACCAATGGAATACCGGTGAGACCACATCATCTATATTCGTTTCTCCAACAACGACACAAACATTTACTGTCTCGGTAACGGATGCGTGCTTAAACCAAACTGCCACGGCAAGTTCAACTGTAACTGTTCCAATTTATCCGCCAATTGACATTCAGGAAACTGCCGATATCACGGAAATCTGTCCTTACATTCCTGCCCAATTGGAAGCATTAGTAACGGGTGGTGCAGGAGAATTTACATATCAGTGGTACATTGAAGGTGGTGATAACCTTGGAAATCAATTTACACAGGTTGTTACGCCACCTGCAACAACAACCTATTGGGTGGTCGTCACAGATCAATGCGGCTTAGCTGATTCAGCAAGTGTTCTATACACTGTCACCAGTCCGCCATTGGTCTTGACTATGTCGCCTGACCTTATTAAATGTCCGGAAGACACCGTTACTGTTAGCGTCACTGCAACTGGAGGATATGGACAGTACTTTTATTTTTGGCCAGCTACGCAATCGACTGGATCGAGCATAACGATTTCAGCTCCACAAACAACCAATTACCAAGTGATTGTTTCGGATGAATGTCAAACATTCACTGTGACAGATACCGTAACGGTTACTGTTCAATTCCCTACAGCGAGCTTCCTGGTAACCTCAGAAACCCTTTTTGACGATTTACCTGTTATCTTTCAAAACTGGTCAATAAATGCCACAAATTATTGGTGGACCTTTGGGGATGGAAACACTTCAGGTGAAGTACACCCAAGTAACACATATGCTGATCCCGGATATTATTTCATTACGCTTGTAGCTATTGACGACCTTGGCTGTGTGGATACAGTTACCTATCCGTTGCGCATTGAAGAAGCCTGGTATATTTATGTGCCGAATGCATTTACGCCGGATGGGTTGCGTTACAATAATTTCTTTTCAATCAGTACAATTGGGATTGACAACATGACCATTCGCATATTTAACCGATGGGGAGAAGAGGTCTTTACCTCAAGTGACCAGAAATTCGAATGGGACGGCACATCAAATGGCATACCTGTTCAAGACGGAACGTACAGTTGGAAAATTGACTTCTTAACCAATAGTGGCCGTGAAAAGACAATTACCGGGCACATCAACGTGATTCGTTAGGTAACTATAAACATTTAGTTCGTCCACCATCTACTGGTAAATTCACGCCATTGATATAGGATGCTTCAGGTGAAGCAAGGAAGGCAATCGCATTGGCAATTTCCTCAGGTTTAGCGATACGTTTCATTGGAACTTCAGTAGCCATTTCATCAAAGATCGAATCAATCGATTCTCCTGTTTTTTCAGCCTTAGCTTCAGCAATTCCTTGCAAACGAATGGTGTTTGTCGCACCGGGAAGCACATTATTTACTGTAATCCCGAACTGACCAAGCTCATTCGCCATTGTTTTGCTCCAACTCGCTACAGCACCCCGAATGGTATTGGATACACCAAGCCCGGATAATGGTTGTTTCACAGATGTTGATATCACATTTATAATTCTTCCGTACCCACTTGAAACCATTACTGGATAAAGTGCTTGAACTAAAATATGGTTGCAAATGAGGTGCTGATTAAATGCCAGTAAAAACTCGCTTACTTCCGCATCCTTTATAGCTCCTCCTTTCGGTCCACCGGTATTGTTAACAAGAATATTGACCACATTACCCGCATCAACAAATGAGGTGATTGTTTTCTTTAGCTCATTGGGAA
>CANHQC010000151.1 GCA_947462695.1 Flavobacteriales bacterium
AAAGACAAAGGTTAGCAAGTGGTTTCCCTTTCGAATCTAGCGGCTGATACGACCGTCCTGATTCAGTTCTGGGGAATTGTCCGCCAATGTATAGCTTATATGTCTTAAGAATTTCCAATCGATTCATTTCTTTACTTGTGTTTCAACTTATTTCAATCGGACGTAGGGTCTCAATCCATGAAGCCCCCCTTCCCTGCCGTAACCACTTTCCTTGTACCCGCCAAATGGAGATGTTGGATCGAATTTATTGTAGGTATTTGCCCACACAACACCGGCTCTTAACTTAGTTGTTAAATTAAAAATGCGTGATCCTTTATCTGTCCATACACCTGCCGCTAATCCATAAGGCGTATTGTTTGCTTTCTGAATGACCTCATCCACTGTTCTAAAGGTTTGAATGGTCAACACAGGTCCGAAAATCTCTTCTTGGACAATGACATTAGACTGAGCAACATCTAAAAACAATGTTGGTGGACAATAAAATCCTTTCGATGGAATAGCACACGTCGGCTGAAAGATCTCCGCCCCTTCTGCTTTTCCAATCTGAATGTACTGTTCAATGGTTTCGAGTTGTTTTTTGGAATTAATTGCTCCAATATCTGTGTTTTTATCCAGTGGATTGCCCACATAAAGTGATTCCATCCGTTGTTTTAATTTTCTAATGACAAGATCAGCCACGTTTTCTTGCACAAATAGACGTGAACCAGCGCAGCATACATGACCTTGGTTAAAGAAAATGCCATTGACAATTCCTTCAACAGCCTGATCAATTGGCGCGTCATCAAAAATGATATTGGCGGATTTCCCTCCTAACTCGAGCGTTAATTTCTTTCCAGATCCGGCAGTAGCTTGTTGAATCAATTTCCCAACAGCCGTAGAACCCGTAAACGCTATTTTATCGACATCCGCATGGTTGACCAACGCAGCACCAGTATCACCGTATCCTGTAACAATATTGATTACACCTGGAGGGAATCCTGCTTCATCAATGATCTCTGCCAATTTCAACGCGGTGAGAGGAGTTGTTTCGGCTGGTTTTAATACCACCGTATTTCCTGTCGCTAAAGCTGGAGCCAATTTCCATGCTGCCATAAGTAGCGGAAAATTCCACGGAATAATCTGTCCAGCGACTCCAACAGGTTCAACGTTTCGATTCGGAAACGCATATTCGAGTTTATCTGCCCAACCAGCGTAATAAAAGAAATGGTTACACGCCAATGGAACATCGACGTCACGAGACTCTCGAATGGTTTTTCCAGCATCTAATGTTTCTATTACAGCGAGTTCACGGGCTTTTTCTTGCATCATTCGCGCAAGGCGGTAAATGTATTTTGCGCGCTCAGCACCTGTCATTTTAGACCACACATTCGTGTAGGCTTTCCTGGCCGCTTTTACAGCCTTGTCAATGTCTTTTTCATTGGCATCAGCGACTTCTGCCAAGACCTCTTCATTGGCTGGATTGATCGTCTTGAAATACTTGCCAGAAGATGGTTTCACCCATTTGCCATCGATGTACAGGTCGTATTTTTTTTGAATGGAAATGTGACTTGTGCTTTCTAACGAAGGCGCATATTCCCATGAGTTATTCTGAAGTTCTTGTTTTTTCGCCATATCAGTCTATCGAAAAATAATCAGGTGATTGGTACTTGCCATCGGAAAGCTTTACCAGTTGCATCAATACATCATTTGCTAGACTACTCGCGCCGAATCGGAACCATTCGTTCGTTAACCACGCATCTCCGAGAATCTCTTTAACCATAACTAAATTATGCAAAGCCAATTTGGAGGTACTAATTCCACCAGCAGGTTTCATCCCAACCATTGTTCCTGTTTTATCGAAGTAATCACGAATGGCCATGAGCATAGTGTATGTGACTTGCATTGTTGCCGCTGGTTGAATCTTTCCGGTAGATGTCTTTATAAAATCAGCTCCGGCATAAATAGCAATATCGGATGCTTTTCGCACATTATCTAGCGTGGAGAGCTCACCTGTTTCTAGAATTACCTTTAAACGGGCTTTACCGCAGGCTTCTTTAATCGCCGCGATTTCATCGAAAACATACGCATATTCACCCGAAAGAAATTTACCACGTGAAATGACCATGTCGATTTCGTCGGCACCGGAATCCACTGCAAAACGCGTATCGTCCAATTTTACGCTCATCGGAGCTTGTCCCGATGGAAACGCTGTAGATACTGATGCTATTTTTACAGAAGTACCGGCCAATTCTTTTTTAGCGAGTTCAACCATGGTAGGATAAACGCACACTGCTGCTACGTTCGGAAGTCCTGGAAGCAGATCGTGCGGATGATGAGCCTTGTAACACATTTGCTTCACTTTTCCCGGTGTATCTTTCCCTTCCAACGTTGTCAGATCGATCATATTAAGGACCATTTTCAGTCCTTGCAACTTACTTTCATTTTTAATACTTCGCGATTGAAACCGGGCCACTCGTTCTTCAACACCCACTTTATCGACAGGTGGTGATTGCGAGATAATAGCTTGAATAGATTGCATAATGTTCAATTAAAGCAACGGAATAAAGTCAAATATACGAACTCTGGGTCTTTACAGTTGTCCATCTGAATGGTAAATTCCATTTTTGAACACTTTTACTTTAAGCAAGATTCCATCCCGATCGTATTCGTAGAGTTTACCATCCCATAACAATCCATTTTTAAAGTCGCCATCTTGCCAGATTTCATCATTGGCATTGTATACTTTATTGTATCCGTTTGGAGAGAATCTTGCACCTTTTATGCGCGGATTGGACACTTTTGGAGCAGTTTCTCCTTTAGTTACGTTTACAACAGGTTGTCTTTCAGGTTTTAAAGGTCGCACCGGCTCAAACTCTTTGCTCGATTGAACCTTACCATCTTGACCAAAGGAAAGCTTCGATTTAACATCTCCATTTTCATAGTAACGAATGGCTTGGCCGGATGGTTTCCCACCTTTTGATTTGTATTCAAATTCGACCTGACCATTTGGATAATAGTATCGTATGTTTCCTTCTTCTTCTCCTGTGGCATCAAGATTTGCTTCATAAGCCAACTTTCCATTTTCATGAAAACGTTTGAGCGAATCTACATTCTTATTCATGGAAAATGTTCCTTTCTCTTTCACCACTCCATTCGGGTGGTAACGCGTGTAGGCTCCATTTGGGCGATTATTTTGGTAGTTCCCTTTAAGCTTTGGTGTTTTACCATCGCGGTAATATTTTATCCAAAGTCCAGTTTTGCGATTGTTGACGTACTTCCCCTCTTCTACTTTACTATCTGCTTTAATACCGGAATTAGGGCGTTCTTTTCCTTTGATGGTCCAATACCCTTGCTTTTGACCTTTCGCATCTTTTTTATTGGGCTGAGCAAAGCTTACAAAGCTTACAAAACCGAAAATAAAAAGAATAAATACGATGCGCATAGAAGTCACGAAATACGAAATTACACGATGAATATACAAAAATGGCGATTATTGCAATCGTGAGGGATCAACATTCTCTAGCATAACCTTTGTCATGGCCTGTATATCATACACGGGTTTCCATCCCCAATCTTTTTGAGCTACCGAATCATCAATGGATTTGGGCCAGCTGTCAGCGATGGCCTGACGAAAATCTGGATCATAGCTTATTTCAAATTCAGGTATGTGTTTACGTATTTCAAGCGCTAACTCCTCAGGCGTAAATGAACATCCAGCCAAATTATAAGCTGACCGAATAGATAGTTTTTCTGCTGGAGCCTCCATAAGTTCAATTGTACCTCGAATAGCATCTTCCATATACATCATGGGTAAGGCAGAATCACCTTTGAGAAAGCACGTGTATTTACCCGATTGTTTTGCCCGATAAAAAATATCGACTGCATAGTCGGTAGTACCTCCACCAGGTAAGCTGGTATGTGATATTAATCCAGGATAGCGAATACTTCGAACGTCAACACCGAATTTAGTATGGTAATATTCACACCACCTCTCGCCAGCTTGTTTCGAAATTCCGTAAACGGTAGATGGCTCCATAACGGTATATTGTGGCGTCATTTCGCGCGGTGTTGTTGGTCCGAAAACGGCAATTGAACTTGGCCAGAAAATCCGTTTAACGTAGCCTTCTTTTGCCAAATCTAGGATGGTAAAGAGACCTTCCATGTTTAATTCCCATGCGAAAGCTGGATTTTTCTCTGCGGTTGCAGATAATAAAGCTGCCAGAAGGTAGACGTGTTCAATTTGCTGATCAATTATGAACTCGCGCACAGCTGATCGGTTGAGAATATCGAGCTGTACATAAGGTCCATTGGCTAAGACTGAAGGGCATTCCTCTTTCACATCAGCCGCAGTAACTTGGTCATTGCCCCATTTTTTTCTTAATTCCAAAACGAGTTCCGTTCCAATTTGTCCACAAGCTCCAATAATAAGTGTTTTCGCCATTTCGTCAACCTTGATTTAGACAAAGTTAAAACTTGCCGTTTATGCCAAGCTGAAAACCTCAAAAAAAATAAACCCAATGAGGTTGAATTCATGACTAATGTCATTTTTTTCATACTGATCGTCAGTTAGTTTTGCGTTAATTTTAGGTTCTATCCGTTCCAACTTGTATTTTTGGATCGGAAAGTTAATATCCTAAGCTGCTAGACTAACACATTGAAGTTAAACTAAGAAAGTATGCCATTTTACCACAAATTGGGGAAATTTCCTCACAAGCGACATACCATTTTCCGCCAAGACAATGGCCAATTGTACCATGAAGAACTCTTCGGAACAATAGGTTTTGATGGAATGTCATCATTGCTTTACCATATCCATCCTCCGACAATCGTGAAGGAATTTAGAAGCGAAGTTGATGTCGCTCCAAAAGTTGCGAAGGATAAAAACATGAAAATGCGCAGCTTCATGGGGTTCAATGTTGCTCCAGAAGACGATTACTTGAAAAGTCGCAAACCGATGTTGGTCAATAGCGATTGTTATATTGAATTGGCAGCACCAACGGCATCGATGACTGATTATTTTTACAAAAACGCAGATGCAGACGAAATCATTTTCATCCACCGAGGTTCGGGAACATTGATTACCCAACTGGGCAAACTGGATTTTTCGTATGGTGATTACCTTGTTATACCAAGGGGAATGATCTATCAAATCCGATTTAATGATGCAGATAATCGGTTGTTTATCGTTCAGGCGTTCAATCCGGTATACACACCAAAACGCTACCGCAATTGGTTTGGTCAGTTATTGGAACATTCTCCTTATTGCGAGCGCGATATTCGAGCACCTTATGCATTAGAAACACACGATGAAAAGGGCGATTTTATACTTCGGATCAAGAAACAAGACGTCATGTACGAATATGTCTATGGCACGCATCCGTTCGATGTGGTAGGATGGGATGGATTCAATTACCCATATGCGTTTTCGATTCACGATTTCGAGCCGATTACAGGTAGGGTTCATTTACCACCTCCAATTCATCAGACATTTGAGACGAAAGGATTTGTGCTATGTTCATTTGTTCCACGACTTTACGATTATCATCCACAGTCCATACCTGC
>CANHQC010000152.1 GCA_947462695.1 Flavobacteriales bacterium
AATTTCATGGAAGCAATTGACTGTTTAACCATTATGGAAAACCTTGAAGGTCCATTTGAGGAGCGCCACATCTTGGAATCCCAACTTCATTTGCGCGACTATCTAGAGGACAAAGGTCCAAAAGATGACAAACACGCACAAATTATGAGTGAAATTGCACTACTATTGAAGGATTTCGATCAATTGGATGACGATGATATTGATTTTTACAACGCGTAATTTACCGTTGCCATCCAAAGCGATTGCTCAACACGTCATCGATGAATGTACCTACGGCGTCATTCTCGATCTTATCCAACACATCTGATATAAATGCGGAGACAAGAAGTTGTCGGGCCGATGCTTCAGATAATCCACGTGCACGGAGGTAAAACACGGCTTCTTCATCCAATTGACCGGTTGTAGAACCGTGCGAACATTTCACATCGTCAGCATAAATTTCCAGTTCCGGTTTTGAATTGATCGTCGCCGAATCACTCAATAAAACATTCCCATTTGATTGAAATGCGTTGATTTTTTGCGCATCTTCTCTTACGAATACTTTTCCATTGAATACACCTGTAGATTGGTCATCCATCACACCTTTGTACAATTCATTCGAATTACAATGTGGTTGTTTGTGATCGACAACAGTATGGTTATCAACGTGTTGATTTCCTTTTAGCAGGTATGCGCCGTTCAGGTTAGTCGTACAATTTGTTCCATCGACTTCAATAGTTAAATTGTTTCTCACCAACGAACCGTTTAAGGTGATTGTATTAATCGTGAATGTAGAGCCGTTCTCTTGCGTTACCAATTCGTTTGACACGATTAGATTTCCTTCCTCTTCGACTTGCAGCTTGTCAATTGTTAATGTGGCATTCTCAGCGACATGAACATTCAGAGAACTATTTGTAAAAGAGTTTGAATTCGCAGACGAAAGAGACCCGATAATGAATGAGGCTTTTGATCCTTTGTGTGCAGATATAAAATGGCTCACGTTGGATACTTGAGAATCGGTTGTGTTTAAGTGAAGGAGTTGTATGGGATGATCTATTGAAACGTTTTCATCAACCGTGATAAATAATCCATCAGTCAAATAGGCTATGTTCAACGCTTGAAACACATCAATACCTTGTATTTTCTTTTCAAATAGCTGCTGCAATTCCGCTTCATTGCACGATGATAGCGTTTTGATGTGAACACCTTGCGGTAACTTGTCTTGTGCAGTTGTCCAAATAGGTTGACCATTGACTACATGAATTGTGTATGCTTCTTGGTCAATAATTGGGAAACTCGTATCATCAGAAGGTGTAATTCCTTGCTGGGCTGAAATTGCGGCAATCTTCCCCACTCGTGTGTATTTCCAAGCTTCTTGACGAGTAGTTGGAAAATCCGTTTGATCTAAAACAGCATTCACCTCTTGCACAATAGCGCTAGGTAAATTGATAGCGGTTGGTGTCAAATGAGACCGGAATACATCCAGTTTTGTGGTGTTAATGATTGTTTCCATAAAAAGTTACTTAGGCATTAACAGAATCCACTTCTTCTTTGATCCAATCGTATCCTTTTTCTTCTAGTTCCAGCGCAAGTTCTTTCGGACCAGATTTAACGATTCGTCCGTTGTACAAAACATGCACGAAATCGGGAATAATATAGTCTAACAACCGTTGGTAGTGCGTAATGACGATACATGCATTTTCTGGTGATTTCAATTTATTCACGCCATTAGCCACAATGCGCAAAGCATCAATATCAAGACCAGAATCGGTTTCATCAAGAATAGCCAGTTTTGGTTCGAGCATGGCCATTTGAAAAATCTCGTTGCGTTTTTTCTCACCGCCGGAGAATCCTTCATTTACCGCTCGAGATGCAAGTTTGGAATCCAATTCAACCAGCGCAGATTTTTCACGTACTTTTTGCATGAAATCTTTTGCAGAAATTGGTTCGAGGCCTTTATATTCCCTGATTTCATTCACGGCTGTTTTCAAAAAGTTGACGTTCGAGACACCAGGAATTTCAACAGGGTATTGAAAAGCTAAAAATAACCCTTCTCTCGCACGGTCTTCGGTTGACATTTCAAGTAAGTCATTTCCATCAAAATCAACTGATCCTGCTGTTATTTCGTATTCTTCACGCCCGGCAAGAACAGAGGCAAGCGTACTTTTACCTGCGCCATTTGGCCCCATAATCGCGTGTACTTCACCTGCATTAACAGTGAGATTCAATCCTTTAAGAATTTCTTTTCCTTCGATTGATGCGTGTAAATTTTCTATTTTAATCATATTCCTTAATCTTGTTTGTACTTGAATTCCCTCATCTCTCACCTCTCACTTCTCACTTCTCATTTCTCACCTCTCATTAACTATCCCACCGATCCTTCTAAACTTATTGCTAACAATTTCTGTGCTTCTACAGCGAACTCCATTGGCAATTGATTCAATACTTCTTTACAATAACCATTTACGATCAAGCTAATCGCTTTTTCTTCGCTAATTCCGCGTTGCAGGCAATAAAATATTTGGTCTTCTCCAATTTTGGAAGTTGTCGCTTCGTGTTCAATTTTGGCACTGCTGTTTTTACATTCGATGTATGGGAAGGTATGGGCACCACACTCGTCCGTCATTAACAGGGAATCGCATTGCGAAAAGTTACGTGCGTTTGAGGCGTTCTTGTGAATTTGAACCAATCCGCGGTAAGAATTCTGAGATTTTCCAGCTGAAATTCCTTTTGATATAATCGTCGATTTGGTGTTTTTTCCGAGGTGAACCATTTTTGTACCTGTATCGGCTTGTTGGTAATTATTCGTAACGGCAACAGAATAAAATTCACCGATTGAGTAGTCACCTTTCAAAATACATGATGGGTATTTCCACGTTACGGCTGAACCAGTTTCAACTTGCGTCCAAGAGATTTTTGCTTGTTTTTCACAAACCCCACGTTTTGTTACAAAGTTGAACACCCCACCTTTACCATCTTTATCCCCCGGATACCAATTTTGGACAGTAGAGTACTTAATTTCAGCGTGATCAAGCGCGATGAGTTCGACGACTGCAGCATGCAATTGATTTTCATCTCGCTGTGGTGCCGTGCATCCTTCTAGGTAAGAAACGTAAGAACCCTCATCTGCCACAACAAGTGTACGTTCAAATTGCCCTGTACCGCCTTCGTTTATTCGGAAATAAGTAGACAATTCCATTGGGCATCTTACACCTTTGGGAATGTAGCAAAAAGAACCATCAGTGAAGACTGCTGAATTCAACGCTGCATAAAAGTTGTCGGTCATAGGAACGACTGACCCCATGTATTTTTTTACCAGATCCGGATATTCTTGCACCGCATCTGAGAATGAACAAAAGACAATTCCGAGCTCCTTTAATTTAGCTTTGAAGGAGGTAGCTACTGAAACAGAATCCATGACGAAATCCACAGCGACTCCAGTAAGTCGTTGCTGCTCTTCCATCGAAATCCCCAGTTTTTTCATGGTTTCCTTCAACTCAGGATCTACGTCATCCCAAGATTCGTATTTCTTGGTTTGTTTTGGAGCTGAGTAATAGGTAATATCTTGAAAATCTGGTTTTTCGTAATGCACATGTGCCCATTCAGGCTCCGTCATTTCTTTCCAGGTTTCAAACGCTTTTAAACGGAATTCTAACAACCATTCTGGTTCGTTTTTCTTTTCCGATATGAAACGAATGATCCCCTCGTTTAGGCCTTTTGGAGCTTTATCTGATTCAATATTGGTAACAAAACCAAATTTGTATTCTTGATTTTCTAAGTCCTTTGCAAGTTCATTTTCCGTATATCCCATCGCTTCTTACTGAATTAAACTACAATGAAAAGGATTCACCGCAGCCACAAGTTCTTCCCGCATTCGGATTATTAAAGACAAATCCTTTACCATTTAAACCACCCGAAAAATCAAGTGTCGTACCAATAAGATAGAGGAAACTTTTTTTGTCAACGACTACTTTCACGCCATTGTCCTCGAACGCTTTATCGCCTTCACGATCCTCATTATCGAAAGTGAGTTGATACATCAATCCTGAGCATCCTCCTCCTTCAACTCCGACGCGAATGAAATACCCATCCTTACCGTCATCCTCCATTAATCGTTGTGCCTGTTTGCGGGCTGCATCTGTAACTGTTATCATGGTGAACTACTGCTTTATTTAGATTAAATATAAATAGTCAACTAAATCACTGCAAAAATACCACATTCAGGGTATTGATGCAACGAAAACTAAAAAATAAATTCAAGCGAATCTGAAACAATATGAATACAAAAAAGTTCGTGTGACGAGAAGTGGTGAGTGATTCATTTCAGAAGGTTGTGTATTTTTACGTCTCAAATTTCCAACTGTGCGTATTTTCAACTCATTTGATGAGGTCGACAAGATTAGTTTTCCTGTTTTAACGATTGGTACGTTTGACGGTGTACACATTGGTCATCAGAAAATTATTCAACAGTTAAAGAAAGAAGCGTTACAACTTGGTGGAGAATCCGTGTTATTTACATTCTATCCACATCCACGCATGGTTCTTTTTCCAGATGCTCACGGTTTGCAGTTGCTTACTACTCAAGAGGAGAAATTGAAATTTCTTGAAGTTTGTGGTATTGATAACGTGATTGTTCAACCGTTTACTTTCGATTTTTCCCGTCTAACAGCCTTGGAATTTGTGCGTGATTACTTGGTGAATAAGCTGCATGTGAAGAAACTAATCATCGGATATGACCATCAATTTGGTAAGAACAGAGAAGGTTCGATTGACTTTTTGAGAACACTTGCTGACGTATACGAATTTGAGGTAATTGAAATTCCAGCTCAGGATATAGACGACGTAAATGTAAGTTCAACTAAAATACGGAATGCTCTTAAAAGCGGTGATGTAAATACGGCATGTAACTACCTAGGTCGGCCTTATTCATTGACTGGCACTGTCGTTCATGGCAAAGAACTTGGAAGAACAATTGGTTTTCCAACGGCAAATATTCATGTGTCGGATGACACGAAATTGATCCCCGCGAATGGCGTTTATGCAGTAAAAGTAAGTGTAGGAACAGCTTCTTACTATGGCATGTTGAATATTGGAAATCGCCCCACTGTAAATTCGACTGTTGACCGTTCAATTGAAGTCCATATATTTGATTTCGATAGCCTGATTTATGATGCAAAAATTACCATCGAGTTCATACGGTTCATTCGCCAAGAAAAGGAATTCTCTTCAGTTGAAGCTTTGCGTTCTCAACTTCAAGAAGATGAGCTATCTATTCGCGCTATTTTCGCTACTTCTTTCAAGTTCTAGTTTTGCTCAGGAATTCAAAACCTATCGATGGGAAGAGGTCGGTAGTGCTTCGCCAGATACGATTTTTTCGATTTCCTTTTCAAAACAAAAACGTTCTTCCTTACCAGATAGCTTGCGTCATTTCACGTCACTTCGCAAACTCGATTTGGGAAGAAATAAATTGGAAGAACTTCCAGAATTCATTGGAGAGTTAACGAACATAGAGGAATTAGATCTATCCAAAAACAACCTAACCATTTTTCCG
>CANHQC010000153.1 GCA_947462695.1 Flavobacteriales bacterium
CATGACTTCTATCATTGTCAAACTGTCATCACGATAGCCACTACCTACCCCAGACCCGTTAATGCCACAATTTACTGAAGGCTGATACTTGTTTTTCCATTTAGAAGTCTTGCAATTGGCCAATACCTCAAGCTTATCCTTACTAGCAACAATCCAAGCGCTACTTGATTGGTTCATCGTCTGTTTTAACCACAATTGAAAAAATGACGGATTGGAGGGTATATCAGCACCAGTGTTGTCAATTTCCTGATTATACCCAGTTGTTATTGATACATGACCGGATGAAGTATAGGTAAATCCATTGTTTTCAAAGTTCGAGTAAATAACACCTTCACTGCTTAAAACACTATCCATGTAGGGAATCAACGCGTGATCTGAACTCCCCCATGTCTCAGAATAACGGGCTCCATCCATTACGACGACAATAATGTTTTTTGCCTTGTACGATGAAATTGGAACTTTATCCGACGAACAAGAGTAAAGAAAGAAAAGCAGGGCTAAAACGTTAATCCTCATATTTGAAATAAAAAAAGGGTCGCTTTCACAACCCTTTATAAATTAAGCATTTTTTGATTTTGACTTGGATCCTGACTTACCTTTAGCAATAGAAATCGTTAATTCTTCTTGCCCTTCTTTTAAATCAATTTGAATAGTATCTCCTTCATTTAAATTGGACTTGATAATTTCTTCAGCCAATGGATCTTCAATGAATTTTTGAATGGCTCGTTTCAATGGTCGAGCACCAAACTTCTCATCATAGCCTTTATCTACTATAAAATCTTTGGCTAAGTCTGTCATAACGATTTGATAGCCTAAATCATTAATCCGCCCGTATAGCTTAACCAATTCTAAATCAATGATCTTGTGAATACTTTCTCGATCCAATGACTTGAATAATATCATATCATCAATTCGATTTAAGAATTCAGGAGAAAACGCTTTTCGCAATGCATTCTGAATGACCGATTTCGCATTTTCATCACGCGACTCTTCCCTAGCCTTCGTGCCAAATCCTACACCCGAACCAAAATCAGCTAACTGTCTCGCTCCAATGTTAGACGTCATGATGAGGATGGTGTTTTTGAAATCTATTTTCCGTCCTAATCCGTCTGTCATGTGACCGTCATCAAGAACCTGAAGCAACAAATTAAATACATCCGGATGAGCCTTTTCAATTTCATCCAATAACACAATGGAATATGGTTTTCTTCTAACTTTTTCAGTCAACTGCCCTCCTTCTTCATACCCCACATATCCCGGAGGCGCTCCAACCAAACGCGAAATAGAAAACTTCTCCATGTACTCTGACATGTCTATTCGAATCAATGAATCTTCCGAATCGAATAAGTATTTTGCTAAAACCTTAGCTAATTGAGTTTTTCCAACGCCTGTTGGCCCTAAAAAGAAAAAGGATCCAATTGGTTTGTTTGGATCTTTGAGCCCTGCCCTGTTGCGTTGTATTGCCTTCACAACTTTAGAAACAGCCTCATCCTGCCCGATAACTTTTCCGCGTAATTCCTCGGCCATGTGAACAAGCTTACCTGTTTCAGACTGGGACACGCGCGTTACTGGAATCCCACACATCATGGAAACAACCTCTGCTACATGCTCTTCGGTAACGGTTACACGATTTTGTTTGGACTCTTCCTCCCATTTCTTTTTGGCCACTTCAAGCTCTTCTGTCAAGCGACGTTCACTATCCCTTAATTCAGCTGCTTTCTCATACTGCTGTGATTTGATCACCTCGTTCTTTTGAATTTTCAACGCATCAATCTGAGCTTCTATGGACACAATCTCTTCAGGGACATTGATATTCGTTAAATGAACACGTGAACCAACTTCATCCAGTGCATCGATCGCTTTGTCCGGTAAATGCCTGTCAGTTATGTAACGTTCAGTCAATTTAACACATGCCGATATTGCCTCAGGTGTATAATTTACCGAATGATGCTCTTCGTACCGTTCTTTTATGTTGTTTAATATTTGGATGGTTTCATCAATAGTTGTTGGTTCGACCAACACTTTCTGGAACCTTCTTTCCAATGCACCATCTTTTTCAATATACTGCCTGTACTCATCCAACGTTGTCGCCCCAATTGCTTGCAGTTCTCCACGTGCAAGAGCTGGCTTGAACATGTTTGAAGCATCCAGAGATCCACTAGCACCGCCAGCACCTATTATAGTATGAATTTCATCGATAAATAGAATGACATCAGGATTCTTTTCAATCTCTTGCATAACTGCTTTCATGCGCTCCTCAAATTGTCCGCGATATTTCGTCCCGGCAACCAACGACGCTAAGTCAAGTGATATGACTCGTTTATTGAAAAGTACGCGCGAAACCTTACGCTGAACAATACGCAATGCCAAACCTTCGGCAATCGCACTTTTTCCAACACCAGGCTCACCAATTAGGATAGGATTGTTCTTTTTTCTTCTGGAAAGAATTTGGCTGACACGCTCGATCTCCTTTTCCCGACCAACAATTGGATCTAACTTTCCGGCCTCAGCCATTTTTGTCAAATCCCTTCCAAAATTATCCAATACAGGAGTTTTTGATTTCGGGTCCGCAGGCTTCCGTTGTGGTGAAAACTGATCTCCAGATTCCTCCTCTTGACCTCCTCCGGGAAACTCTGCTTTTGGTGTGACATTTTCATCAATCATAGCTTCTAATTCATCTTTAATATTGTCGTAAATTATTCCGTATTTGTTCAATACCCTGCAGGCAAATGAGTCTTCATCTTTCAATATTGACAGTAAAAGGTGCTCCGTACCAATCATTGGCGAACGGTACAACTTTGCTTCGAGATAGGTTGTTTTAAGTACTTTCTCCGCTTGCTTAACGAGGGGTATATTGGCATTGTTTTCTATTTTAGAAATTGACCCGGAAAGACTTTTTTCAATTTCCTGTCTGATTTGAAGCAGGTCAATTTTAAATTCATTAAGCAATCGAATAGCCTTACCATCACCCTCTCTTATTAAACCTAATAGTAAGTGTTCTACACCAATGAAATCGTTGCCTAGACGCAATGCTTCTTCTCTGCTGTAACTGATAACATCCTTAACTCTGGGAGAAAATTTAGCTTCCATACTATCTGTTTTTAAAGATAAAAGAGCACAACTTGGCTCAATACAAAAATAAGCGGTTTGAATTGTTAATAAGTCCCTAAAAAAGTCAATTTTCCACAGATTTTTGTTAGTAAAAACAATGCTAATCATAGAAACAAAGGCCGCGAATTGACTAATTTCGAAACTTGCTAAAAATGCAATCAATTTACATGCAAATTTTAAATAAGTGACAAGATGGCAGATGGGGAAAAGATAATCCAGATAAACATCGAGGACGAAATGAAATCAGCATACATCGATTATTCGATGTCTGTTATTGTTTCTCGAGCTTTACCTGATGTTCGCGACGGATTTAAACCTGTACACAGAAGAGTATTATATGGTATGCAAGATTTGGGAGTTTACTCCAATCGACCGTACAAGAAATCAGCACGTATTGTTGGTGAAGTTCTGGGAAAATACCACCCGCATGGTGACAGTTCTGTTTATGACACAATGGTCCGAATGGCTCAACCGTGGTCACTTCGCTACCCGTTAGTAGATGGACAAGGTAACTTCGGTTCTGTTGATGGTGACAGTCCGGCAGCAATGCGATATACTGAGGCGCGTCTGAGAAAGATTGCCGAAGACATGCTTGAAGATCTGGATAAAGAGACGGTTGATTTTGCACCTAACTTTGATGACAGCCTTCAAGAACCAACTGTACTCCCAACTAAAATCCCTAACCTTTTAGTGAATGGTGCATCAGGGATTGCTGTTGGTATGGCGACAAACATGGCGCCGCACAATCTTTCTGAAGTTATCGACGGAACTATTGCATACGTTGACAACAAAGAAATAGAAATTGAAGAATTGCTTCAATATGTGAAGGCTCCCGACTTTCCTACAGGCGGAATCATTTATGGATACGAAGGTGTTCGTGATGCTTTACTGACAGGTCGTGGAAGAATTGTCATGCGCGCGAAAGCGGAAATTGAGGAGGTTAATGGTCGTGAACAAATCATAGTTACTGAAATCCCTTATCAAATCAATAAAGCCGAAATGATCAAGAAGACGGCTGAATTGGTTAATGACAAGAAAATTGAAGGAATTTCTGATATTCGTGATGAATCAGATCGCAATGGAATGCGGATTGTTTACGAAATCAAACGTGATGCTATTGCAAACGTCGTATTAAACAAACTGTACAAATACACCTCTCTACAAACCTCATTTTCAGTTAATAACATTTGCCTAGTTGACGGTCGTCCACAGATGGTGAATCTAAAAGAACTGATTTCAAATTTTGTTGATTTTCGGCATGATGTTGTTGTGCGTCGCACGCAATATGAGTTGCGTAAAGCAGAAGACAGAGCGCACATTCTTGAGGGATTAATTATTGCATCTGACAACATTGACGAAGTAATTGAAATAATAAAAGCATCATCAAGTCCGGATGACGCACGCGAACGATTGGCTACTCGATTTGGATTGTCAGAATTGCAAACCAGAGCAATTGTTGATATGCGTTTACGCCAGCTTACTGGACTAGAACAGGATAAGCTTCGTGCAGAATACGATGATTTAATGGCATTAATCGCTGATCTAAAAGACATCCTTAATCGCGAAGAGCGAAGAATGGAAATCATAAAGAATGAATTACTTGAGGTGAAGCAAAAGTATGGTGATGAACGTCGTTCACGAATTGAATATTCAGCAAGTGAAATGCGAATGGAAGACCTGATTGCCGATGAGGAAGTGGTAATTACGATTTCGCATGCTGGATACATCAAACGAACTTCGCTCAACGAATACAAAGTTCAAAACCGAGGTGGAATGGGATCGAAAGGTTCAGCCACTCGCGACAAAGACTTCCTTGAACACTTATTCGTAGCTACAAATCACAATTACCTTTTAGTATTCACTGAAAAAGGCCGTTGTTTCTGGATGCGTGTGTATGAAATACCTGAAGGAAATAAAACTTCAAAAGGTAGGGCTATACAAAACTTGATAAACATTCCTCAAGACGATAAAGTTAAGGCGTATGTTAAAGTTCAAGACCTTACGGATAAGGAATACGTGGAGAATAACTTCATTGTTATGTGCTCAAAGCAAGGAGTCATTAAAAAGACGTCGCTTGAAGCGTATTCTCGACCAAGATCAAATGGTATTAACGCCATTACTATTCGCGATAATGACGAATTACTTGAAGCAAAATTAACGAACGGATCAAACGAAATTGTGCTTGCAACAAGTTCTGGTCGCGCTATTCGGTTCAATGAATCAACCGTTCGGCCGATGGGTAGAAACGCTTCTGGAGTTAGAGGAGTTACCTTAGGAGATAACGGCGATCAGGTTGTGGGAATGATCTGTGTAGAAGATGTGTTC
>CANHQC010000154.1 GCA_947462695.1 Flavobacteriales bacterium
AACACATTTGTACAAGAGCGATTAACCGGGATGTCAATTGTTCAGCTATTTAATCGACAGGAAAAGGAATTTGAACATTTTTCAGAAATCAACAAAGCGCATCGGCAAGCTCATGTGAACGCCGTTTGGGCGAACTCCATATTTTTTCCAGTTGTTGAATTATTGAGTTCAATGTCCATTGCTTTTCTACTCGTTTATGGTGCATTGACAGCTTCAGGAAAAACAAATGGAGATGTGAAATTAATGTATGGTGAAGTGATTTCTTTTGTCTTGTTTGTGCAAATGTTATTTCGACCGATTAGACAACTCGCTGATAAGTTTAATATCCTTCAAAGAGGAACCGTTCGGGCGGAAAGGGTATTTGAAATTATCGATTTAGATGAACATGTTCAAGATACTGGTGATAATACCGAGGTAAATTTCAACCAAGTTATTCGATTCAAACACATTTGGTTTGCTTATTTGAATGAAGAATGGGTGCTTAAGGATGTCTCTATAGATATTCCCGCAGGAAAAACAGTCGCGTTTGTTGGTGCTACTGGTGCAGGGAAATCTACAATTGTGAATCTTTTAGGTAGATTTTATGACTTTCAAAAGGGGGAACTTCTCATTGACGATGTGCCAATACAGTCGATTCAGCTTGATTACTTGCGTAAGAATATTGCTGTCGTTCTTCAAGATGTATTTTTGTTTTCTGACAGCATTCACAATAATATTACGCTCGGTGATCCTCTGATTTCCAGGGATCAAGTAATCCTTGCTGCAAAGGCTGTTGGTGCGCATGAATTCATTATGAGGCTACCAGGTAACTACGATTATGAAGTCGGAGAAAGGGGAGGGGTTTTATCTGTAGGACAGCGACAGCTTCTTTCTTTTATTAGGGCCTGTGTGTACAATCCTTCTATTCTCATTTTGGATGAAGCAACCTCAAGTATTGATAATGAATCTGAGCAGCTTATTCAACAAGCAACTGAAAAATTAACTAAAGGCAGAACATCAATCGTTATCGCACATAGATTATCAACTATTCAGCGCGCAGATTTGATTGTTGTATTGGACAAAGGTCAAGTTGTCGAAAAAGGTAGTCACGCCGAACTTTTGTTAAAAAATGGTTTTTACAAGCGACTGTATGATATGCAGTTCAATGAACAATAATACGCGGTATGATCAGATTACGTATTGGTGGTGTCCCTGAACATTTTAACTTGCCTTGGAGGCAAGCAATTGAAGACGGTTCTTTCAAAAAAGTAGGTTTAGACTTACATTGGAGTGACATGACTGGCGGGACAGGGCAAATGGTTCGTGGACTAGAAACCGGTTCTCTTGATGTTGCGGTGTTATTGACAGAGGGACTTACGTTGGCGGTTTTGAAAGGCTTAAAAGCAAAAATTCTACAGGTTTATGTAACGTCTCCTTTATGCTGGGGTATTCACGTTCCATTTGATTCCAAAACCACTTCTGTACATGATACGAGTTCACCGACTTTTGCCATTTCCAGGGAAGGTTCAGGCTCGCATTTAATGGCTTATGTCTTAGCAGACAAAGTTAATTGGCAAAACGAGCACTTGAATTTTAATGTGGTAGGTGATATTTACGGTGGACTTTGGGCCTTGCAGAATAGGAAGGCGGATTTTTTTCTTTGGGAAAAATACACAACGGCTCCATTTGTTCAGCAGGAAAAATGCAGGCGAATAGATGAGATATATACGCCTTGGCCTTGTTTTGTTATTGCCGTGCGAAATGAAGTGTATTATTCCAATACTGAACAACTTCATCTTCTTCAAGAAGTAATAATGCAGTCTGCAAAAGAACTCAAGAATGACCCAATTGCCGCAGAAAAAATTGCATGGAGATACAATTTAGAAATAAACGATGCAAGAAAATGGCTTCAGGAGACCAGTTGGGCTTTGTCGAAAGAAGAGAAGTTAACTGAAATTGAACAAGTGGTAACTTACTTGAATAAAATAAATTTGATTACTTCCGAGGAAACATCCGATTGGGAGAATAAATTAATTGTTAGATAAAACGAACTATGAAAAAAAGAACTGGTGTATTACTTATTCAGCTGGGAACACCTGATAGTCCGAAAGTAGGAGACGTCAGAAGGTATTTAAGTGAATTTCTGAATGATCCACGCGTCATCGATATTCCTTGGTTACCCCGCAAACTTCTTGTTAACGGAATTATTGTTCCTTTTCGTGCACCCAAATCGGCTAAAGTGTATAAAGAACTTTGGGAAATAGGCAACGGTGTTTCACCTTTATTAGCTCATACAGAACACGTTAAAAAATTGGTTCAAGAACGGTTCGATACAAGTGAGATTACGGTTGAAATGGCGATGCGCTATCAAAATCCATCAATGGATAGTGTCTTGGAAAAAATGCGTCTTGCAAATTATGACCAGTTGATTATCATTCCCTTGTTTCCGCAATTCGCCAGTGCATCCTCTGGTTCGGCTATTGAAAAAGCCATGAACATTATTCGTAAATGGTGGGTAATTCCTGAAGTGAATATCGTAAGTCAGTTTTGGGAACATGAAAACTACATCGATTGCGTTGTTGAACGTGCGAAACAATTCCAATTCAATGATTATGACCATATTCTGTTCTCTTACCACGGATTACCAGAACGCCAGGTAGATAAAGTGTACGAAGGAACCGATTTGTGCGGCGATCAACCTTGTGATGTGGAGGTAAACGAAAAGAATAAGTTTTGCTATAAAGCTACGTGTTATGGAACGACGCGATTGATCGCAGAAAAATTGGGTTTAAAGGAAGAACAATATACGGTCTGTTTTCAATCCCGATTGGATAAAAAGTGGCTCACTCCTTTTTCAGATAAAGTAGTAGAAGAATGGGGTAAAAAAGGAGCTAAAAAACTATTGGTGTTCAGTCCGGCGTTTGTTGCGGATTGCTTGGAAACGATCATCGAAATTGGAGATGAATACCAAGAAATATTTGAGGAACACGGTGGTGAAAAAGTACAACTCGTTCCAAGTTGCAACGATCACCCATTATTTATTGACTGTTTAGTCGATTTAATCAATCAACGGCGATAACAATTTAATTTAGAATAAGATTTCGGATTACCCTTGGGGTTTCGTAATTTTACCACGGTTTAAATAATTAGAAAAAGAACATGAGCAATACAACAGAAAAATTGGCTTATAAAGTGAAAGATATTTCCCTTGCTGAATGGGGAAGAAAAGAAATAAAGTTAGCAGAAGCTGAGATGCCAGGTTTAATGGCATTGCGTGATGAATACGCTGGAAAGAAACCGCTTGCAGGAGCGCGAATTGCTGGTTGTTTGCACATGACTATTCAAACGGCTGTGCTTATCGAAACATTGGTTGACTTAGGAGCAGAAGTGACGTGGTCATCATGTAATATTTTTTCCACTCAAGATCATGCTGCTGCGGCAATTGCTGCTGCCGGAATTCCTGTGTATGCATGGAAAGGCATGAATGAGGAGGAGTTTGATTGGTGTATCGAACAAACGCTTTTTGCATTCAGTGAAGGTCAACCGTTAAATATGATCCTTGATGATGGTGGTGATTTAACCAATATGGTTTTTGATCGTTATCCTGAATTGACGAAAGATATTAAAGGATTATCGGAAGAAACAACAACGGGTGTTCACCGCTTGTACGAGCGCAAAAAGAACGGAACACTTGTTATGCCTGCCATCAACGTGAACGATTCAGTTACTAAATCCAAATTTGATAACAAATACGGTTGTAAAGAATCATTGGTTGACTCTATCCGAAGAGCAACAGATGTAATGATGGCTGGAAAAGTAGCTGTCGTTTGTGGTTACGGTGACGTAGGTAAAGGTTCCGCAGCTTCATTGCGCGGTGCTGGTGCACGAGTGATTGTAACTGAAATTGATCCAATCTGTGCGTTACAAGCAGCAATGGATGGATTTGAGGTAAAACGATTAGATTCTGTTGTTCATTTAGGAGACATCATTGTTACGACAACAGGTAATAAAGACATCGTTGTTGGTCGCCATTTCGAAAAAATGAAAGACAAAGCAATTGTGTGTAACATCGGACATTTCGATAACGAAATTGATATGGCATGGTTGAATAACAACCACGGTTCAACCAAGTACACAGTGAAGCCGCAAGTTGATATTTACAATGTGAATGGAAATGAGATTATTATTTTGGCTGAAGGTCGTTTGGTAAATCTTGGTTGCGCTACGGGTCACCCTTCATTTGTAATGTCCAATTCATTTACAAACCAAACTCTTGCACAACTTGAGTTATGGCAAAATAGCGCCAACTACGAAAATGATGTCTACATGCTTCCAAAACATTTGGATGAAAAAGTGGCTCGTTTGCACTTGGCAAAAATTGGTGTTGAATTAGAAATGTTACGTCAAGATCAGGCCGATTACATCGGTGTAAATGTTGAAGGGCCATTCAAACCAGAACATTACAGATACTAGAAAGTAATAGATAATAAAAAAACGAAAGAGCTGTTTCCCGAGAGACAGCTCTTTTTTGTTTTAATGGCGAATAAAAAACTCCCCTCAAAAGAAGGGAGTCAATATAATGACGTTCTTCGCTATCCGAAACGAGTCGGGAAGAAAAGAACGAGAAAGAATCCGCAAATCAGCGGATTCTATAAGTTGATACTAAGTTAAAAAATCCTTGTTGTCTAATCTGGGTTTTTTTCTCAATCTATATTTTATTCAATTAAAAAGTCCGATTGATACCGGACTTTTTAGTTTTTACAACCCTTTTGGGCGTTTATTTTGCAGATTACCCAAACTTATAGGGTAGGTGAGCTACGTCGAGATTACATCATCCCCGGCATTCCACCTGGCATACCTCCCATTGCTGGCGCATTTTCTTCTGGCTCGTCAGCAATAACACATTCAGTTGTTAACAACATGGATGCAATGGATGCCGCATTTTCTACCGCAATACGCGTTACTTTAGTTGGATCGATAACTCCCGCTTTGTACAATTTCTCATAGGTTTCTGTACGCGCATTGTAACCAAAATCGTCTTTTCCTTCACGCACTTTCTGAACGATTACCGCTCCTTCTCCGCCTGCATTGGCAATGATTTGACGCAATGGTTCTTCAGCTGCTCGTCTCACGATTTGAATCCCTGTAAGTTCGTCATCGTTTTCGGCTTTCAACTTGTCTAACGATTCGATCGCTCTGATCAACGCAACTCCTCCACCAGGAACAATTCCTTCTTCAACTGCTGCACGAGTAGCTGCAAGTGCATCGTCAACTCGGTCTTTCTTTTCTTTCATCTCAACCTCCGTCGGTGCACCTACATAAAGTACGGCAACACCTCCTGCAAGTTTAGCTAGGCGCTCTTGTAGTTTTTCTCTGTCGTAGTCCGATGTCGTTGCTTCGATTTGAGCTTTAATTTGACCAATACGCGCCTGAA
>CANHQC010000155.1 GCA_947462695.1 Flavobacteriales bacterium
CATGCTAATGGTAACGCTTAGTGCCATGACTTTAGCACAAGAAGTATATACTCGATACGAGAAACTTCCGGATTTAGAATGGGTAGAGGTAGGCCCAGAGCCAGGTCACTGCGTAATTAAAGGAAGAAATTTTGAGTTGAATGCTTTCTTATACAATTTCATGGAGGATACACAAATGGATATTGTTCACCCCGATGAAGAGTTCTTAGATAAAAAATCTGGTGTCCCGGTAAAAGTGTGGTATTACACAAGTACAACAGGCTATGATATTCAAATGACCTTATTCCGAGACGAACCGAGAAGTGTAATTGTACAGCGTATATTGAACCCGGAAATAGTTGAACATGAAGAATGAAAGTAGATAAAGCGGGCATAGATGAGAGAAAGACTTGTCTCAATTCAGTTAACAAATGCACCGGTTTTAATTTATGCTGTTAAAACAAAGACTATTTAAAAAAAGACCGGTAAAGCAATGGTCGTCAGGTAGACTATGCAAGAAAAGTTCAAACAATAGATTTACGCATTAATTTAATTAAAATTAAAAAAACACTATAGTCGGAAATAAACCGATTATTGTGTTTTAAAATAGCATTAAATGATAAAAAATGTGTAGATAATCGGAAAATATCCGATATTTGTGGTTTAAAATGAATTTAAGAAGAAAAATAAAGTATTATACTGACGCACCGATTACGCATAATGTGTTGTTAGAGGCGCTTGGTTCATACCGAAGGCCCAACGACAAAGTAAGCGAAATGATTAAAGGTGGGGAGTTGATTGCGCTGCGTCGTGGTTTGTATATTCCTGGGCCAGAATTCGATTTACCTGTGCCGGAAGCTTTTGTAATTGCCAATCACTTGAGGGGTCCAAGTTATGTTTCGTTGGAAACAGCACTTTCGTATTGGGGATTCATTCCAGAACGCGTTCACGAAATAGCCTCAGTAACAATCAAGACCACAAAAGCATATAACACGCCAATTGGTCGCTTCAGCTTTCAACACCTCAATGTCCCTTATTATTCGTTTGGAATACGAATGGTCAAACTTACAGCACAACAAACGGCATTAATGGCGTCACCAGAAAAAGCGGTATGCGATAAAATTGTCTTGACTGCTGGGGTTCTTTTAAGAAGTATCGATCAAACGCTTGATTTTCTTACTGAGGACTTACGCATTGATGAGGAACAATTGCACACATTGAATAGTGAGGTTATCCAAAGTTGGATTGAGGATGCACCAAAAAAAAGCAGTTTAAGCATGCTTGTTAATACGCTCCAAAAACTATGATTAAAGAATGGATTGCTGAATATAACCCGCGTAATGAAGAAGAGACACTATCTGCCATGCGTGAGATCATGCAGGAGATTGCGTTGGCGGCCTTGTCGAGGACTGATTTCTTCAAAAAAGCTGCTTTTTATGGTGGTACCGCATTGCGCATTTTCCATGGACTCGATCGCTATTCGGAAGATCTGGACTTCTCCCTTTTAGAGAAAGATCCAACGTTCTCCTTGAACCCGTACTTCCAAGTGATTGCAGAAGAATTTGAGTCGCTTGGTATCCATGTGAGTATAAGAGAGAAAGAAAAACGCGTTAAAACAGCGATCGAATCGGCATTCTTGAAATCAGAAACCATTTGGCAAGAATTGGTATTAGAAGACATCATTAAGCAGCACGGCATAACGTCCAATAAATCGATCAAAATAAAGATTGAAATTGATCGCGTTCCGCCGTTGGAGTTTGACACGGAAGAAAAACTCTTGGTTCGGCCTTTTTCCTTTTATGTCAACTGTTTCGATCTCTCCAGTTTATTCGCTGGAAAACTGCATGCGCTGTTGTTTCGAAAATGGAAAAATCGGGTGAAGGGAAGGGATTGGTACGATATGGAATGGTACATCCGAAAAGGAGTTGCGATGAACATGAACCATTTTCTGCTTCGCGCCATTGAAACAACTGACTGGAAAGAAGATCACATAAGCGAAGCACAACTTCTTGACCTATTAAACCAGAAAATCAATTCGGTTTCTTTCAAGTCTGTAAAAGAAGATGTCCGAAAATTCATTAAAGATGATCAGCAATTGGAAATTTGGAGCGCTGATTATTTTACTGATTTGGTGGAGAGAATGAAGTTTTGTTGAGGGTAGGAAGCTGAGATTAGTACTTCGTTCCTTTCATTCATTATTCGATCTAGAATTCAGTTGAGCTGATTAGCTATAAACACGTTTCGCTATATTCAAAAAAAATAGTAGTATTGAGTGTTGATTGTGGAATAGAAGTTCCACTAAAAAAATACGGCGAAATCCGAAAAGCCATACGAGTAGGAGCACTATTTTAAGGACAAACGATATGAAAAAAATCCTGATTTTAACGGCTATGCTTTTGGTATACAATGTATCAACGGCTCAAAAGATCTATTCAGTAGACTATGAAAATCAAGCAGATGTTAAGGTTTTTGTAGTTGACTACGAGAACCAGGCAGACTTAAAAGTCTACAAAGTGAAGTATGAAAATCAAGCTGGCAGTAACGATGGAAAATGGTTTTTCACTGAATATGCTAACCAGGCAAAAAAGAAAATCTACTTTGTAAAGTATGAAAATCAGGCAGATGTAAAGATTTACTTTGTGAACTATGAAAATCAGGCTGGTTGGAGAAATGCGTCTAAAAAGAGCTTTTTTTATTAAGGTTCATTGGAATAACTATTTAGACTACTTCTAATAGAATTCTTTAAAAAATAATATGCATAAAAAAAAGCCCCAATCTCTCGGGGCTTTTTCGTTTACTGTTTAATCAACCGTTCAGTAAAGGTTCCTTTTTCAGTACGCACGTTTACCAGGTATATTCCCTCTGGTAATGTGGAAATATCGACTATCGGATTTGAGGAAGTAAGTCTCAAATTTTTCCATTCTTTGCCTAACATGTCGTAAATCCTGATCTGTTCTATTCGTTCATTGGCTTTAATTGTGAAATTGTTTGAAGTAGGGTTCGGGTAAATTACACGCGAATTACCTAACTCCTCAATTCCTAAACTTGTATTGATATTGTACGTAGTGTTCGTCACAATGGCCGGATTCCAATCAAAGTAAATATGCGCCGTATTGAAGATCTCTTCACCTTCACCGTTGGTTACCAATTCTTTTATACGGTAAACTATCATTCCGTGACTTTCTGGTTCGTTTGACGTTGAATCAGGTAACCAAATTTGAGGAAAATCAAACTTTCTAATGCCATTTCCTAAGTCAACCACATTCATGTAATGACTAGCATAGATCAAGTCAAATGTCGACCAGTCTAAATTAGTTGAAAGTGTATCCAAAATGTGAACGTTCTGTGCCGGTGCTGTACCAGTATTTTGGAACCGAATGGTGTAGGTTAAATTATCCGTAATTACTGGACTCATTTGCTCCGCTTGATGCACTGTTTTGTCGTTTGGATCGTAACTGTTACCTAAAATTTGAAGCAAACTTCCATCGTTATTCGCATAGTTGCAATCCGTATTCGATCCTGTAGCGGTGATGTTCGACGTGAAATAATGTTGTGCGCCATTGATCAATCCTGATGGTAACGTAAATTGAATATAATCTGTAAACGAATAACCTGCAGCTGCATTTGTTAAATTCCAACTAATGGTATTGCCACTTATGGTATAACCGGGAATACTAATTGAACTAACAACGGGCGTAACTCCTACAGGATATGACAGCGATAAACCGTAAGTTGTGGCAGTACCAGGGCCGTAGTTTCCAAAATTCAATCGAATCGTTGCTGTGGTCCCCTGAAAATAGCCAATCCATGGTGTTACAGTTGTCCATAAATCGTCGCATGCATTTGATGTTGTACCACCACAATTTACAGCAAACATACCTGGCGATGGGGTTTGTGCATTGATCGCTTGAAGTGTCAGCATACTGTTAGTTACGGTATAACCATGTTGGGTTAACCAATAAGGATTGATTTGAGCGGTGATCAAGTTTGTATTGAAATAATTTCCACAAACTATAACCCAACCGGCAGAATCCGTGTAAGCTGTAATGGCAGGATTGTTTCCATTATAAAACGTAACTGGAGCATTTTGAAGAGGGTTTTCACCTGAATCCATAATGTTATTTCCGTTGGCATCACAGAACACAATTGCAGCGGCACACAAGGACTGACAAGAACTTCCGCAAGTCAATGGGATGTTCGTTGTTGATGGCGTTCCACAAGTCGCACCGAGCACGGTAAACACCATACTTTGGGCAGTGTAGTTATTTTGACTCAACCAGAGACCGTTTAAGCTAATCACCGTTGGACTTCCCACCGTTCCTGAGTAATTCAGGTTGTATTGACCATTTGAATTGGTATAGACAAGATAGTTCGTACCATTATTGTTGATGGTTACAGGAGCATTCGCAATGACATTTTCTCCGGTATTTAGCACACCATTCGCATTGGCATCACAGTAAAGCGTTCCACTAACACAAAGTGTATTTGTTGCATTGGCGCAATTCAATATGAGGTAAGCCGTATCATTGTCGTAGGGTCCTGTAACATTGAGTTGTGTGTTACTTGAAGAGGAAAGCACATAATTGTTTGTTGTTAACCAATTTGGATCAATGGATGCCGTATAAGTACCGTTTGTGGTAACTTGTGTCCAAGCCCCACCATTTGTACTGTTGAATTGTGACGAATAGCCATTAGGTCCTGTGAAATTGATTGGAACATTGTTCAAAAATGTATTTTCCAAGACACCATCATTGTTACAGTCGACATGAATGTATGCGCTAATCCACGAACATGAATTATGCAAGTAATACAAATTCGTTGAAACTGAGCTATTATTTTGTGGATTGGTTAATTGAATTGAGATTACATATGATCCCGGAGTATTGTAGTAGTGATAAAGCGAGGGTGTCCAAGCGATAGATGTGCCAATAGACGATGTTGTACCATTGTGTGTGGTTACAGTACCATCTCCCCAATTGATTATCATTGTAAATTGAGAAGGACTAAAATTACTTCCATTCAATACGAGGTTGTAATCTGAATTAGTTGAATTATTTGATAACGCACCAATTGAAATTGACACATTTTGATCGCAACTTTGCACAGTTGGGGTTACAGTGGATAAGCCACTTAAAATAAAACCGGATTGGCCAAAAGAGGTGAACGTAGCAAGTATACTTCCTAAAACGATCACGAAGATGTTAAGTGTTTTCATAGTGTAATGTTTTTCTTCTTTTTTAATGACGTTCATTTCAAGGAAAGGTTGTTTGAGATTAAAAAAGCCCCAATCTCTCGGGGCTTTACATTTATCATTCGTTTTGGATTAAACCGTCATGTAACTTTCTACACTTGGGCATGAACATACGAGGTTGCGGTCCCCGTAGGCGTTGTCGACACGGCGCACCGGCACCCAGTATTTCCAATC
>CANHQC010000156.1 GCA_947462695.1 Flavobacteriales bacterium
TGCTTCCCATTCGAAAACGAGACCTGCAAACTGAACTGGTCAGTCAGCCGTTCAACGAGCATCTTTTTGCAAGTTTCAGGAAATTCATTTTCTTTGACTGAAAGCAAATTTCCTAACATTAGTGTTCCAGGCGTTTCTTTATAGACTGTGGGATGCGGAACAATTGGACACTGGGCTGTTGATAGTATCGAAAAAAACAGTGAAAGGAGAAGTACACTGTTTCGAATAAAATTAGTTTTCCACTTTTTCATAAGCTGGTGCTGTTGATCGTAAACAGATAAAAAGTATAATCAGGGCAATATTTGCCAGGCCAAGCATTCCCCAATAATTGAACTTATTCATCAATACCTTACCCCATAAATCGGTAGAATTGAGTGAAAACGCCACCATCAGAAGTACAAACAACACATAAATTATCCAGCTTGATCGTTTCTTTAGACTTATTAACACGCACGCAATGAGCGGGAGACTAAATATAAACGCTTGTGTATCCAACTTAAATAGGGTTGGTATACTGGCAAAATAGACATAAAGCAAGTCGTTGAATTGGATTTTAGTTTTTTTATGGAGTACTAAAAGAATACTCGTCAAAATTAATAGTGCAATTACCGGAGGCCACCATTCAGAATTAACACCTAAATAGACCTTTGTCAAGTAAGCCAATGACGTTTGATTAATGATGTAGTCTCCGTGAAATAGAATGGCTTCAATCCAGCCACTCCAATAATCGATTGACACTGATAATGGATTAAAAACTAGCGAAAAAAGAATAATTCCTATTCCAACACTGCTTATTTTCAGCAGAAAAGACTTCGACAAGGGATACGTGAAAGGCAACAACACGGGAAGGAAAATTGGTTTAAAAAGTATAAATAATGCAATGAATGAAGCTTTAAACCATGATTTTATTTCATGCAAGAAGGATCCTAAAAGAAGTAAAGCCAGTAATTCTAAATTGATATTACCCATGTGCAATTCCCTTACCACCTGCACAGCGATGAAAAGGAATAAAAGGTATAACCACCCTGGATGTTTATACCCTGCGGGCACTAAAATTATTTTTCGAATGTGTAGGAGTATAAAAATTAATGCACATAATTGAACAACGACATGCACAAGTTGAGAGGTGAAATAGGTCAACTTTGTGGAGATCCAAAAGAAATAAAGCGTCGGAGGCGGGTATTTAAAAAAACCGCTTGATAATCCGTATGCCTTACCGTAAGGAGAATTCCCGCTAAAGAAATCTTTAGCAGCCTCCACATAGACCAACCAATCGTTCGTCCAGAATCGTCCATTCGAAACTTCAACCACAACCATTAATGTGCCGAAGAGAACAATGAAAAGGCTAAATAGAATCAACCCTATATTCGATTTTATTCTTTCTAGCCAGGCCATACCCATTTACATATTGCGTCGGTATTGTCCACCAACCTCAAACAATGCCGAAGTAATTTGACCTAATGAAGCAACCTTACACACGTGCATGAGCTGTTCGAACATGTTTTGGTTATTTATTGCCGCATCTTGCACATTTTTCAATCCTTCATTTACTTCAACTCCATTAGCCAAGTGCAGGTTAGTTAACATGGCGATTTGGTACTGTTTCTCTTCCTCGGTTGCGCGAATAACTTCTTTTGGAAGAACTGTTGGAGATCCTTTAGAACTTAGGAAGGTATTCACACCGATAATTGGGAATTCACCCGTATGTTTCAATGTTTCATAGTAGAGTGACTCTTCTTGGATTTTCGAACGCTGATACATCGTTTCCATTGCACCCAATACACCTCCTCTTTCCGTAATGCGATCGAATTCGGACAGTACTGCCTCTTCCACAAGATCAGTTAGTTCTTCAATAATAAACGATCCCTGCAACGGGTTTTCATTTTTCGCCAGTCCTAATTCACGGTTAATAATCAACTGAATTGCCATGGCCCTACGAACCGATTCCTCAGTTGGCGTAGTAATCGCCTCATCATAAGCATTCGTATGCAATGAATTACAGTTATCGTAAATAGCATACAACGCCTGAAGCGTTGTACGGATATCGTTAAAGTCAATTTCTTGCGCATGTAACGAACGACCGGAAGTTTGAATGTGGTACTTCAACATTTGCGCACGTGCATTTGCACTGTATTTCTTAGCGAGTGCTTTTGCCCATATGCGTCGTGCAACGCGACCAATAACTGCGTATTCCGGATCAATACCGTTGGAGAAGAAAAACGATAGATTTGGACCGAAATCGTTGATACTCATTCCACGGCTCATGTAATACTCGACATACGTAAATCCATTGGCTAATGTAAATGCTAACTGCGTAATTGGATTGGCACCTGCCTCAGCAATATGGTATCCTGAAATCGAAACAGAGTAGAAATTACGCACTCCATTTGTAATGAAATACTGTTGCACATCACCCATCAATCGCAACGCAAATTCTGTGGAGAAAATACACGTGTTTTGAGCTTGGTCTTCCTTCAAAATATCTGCCTGCACGGTACCTCTCACTTGCGTTAACGTTTCGGCTTTGATCTTTTCATAAACCGTTTGCGGTAAAACCTGATCACCGGTAACGCCTAAAAGCATCAATCCTAAACCATCATTTCCTTCTGGCAATTCTCCTTGATAACGCGGACGTTCAGTCCCTTTTTCCTTGTAAATGGCTTCAATCTTGGCTTCGATCTCTTGAACTAATCCGTTCGCACGGATGTACTTTTCACAATTTTGATCGATTGCAGCATTCATGAAGAACCCAAGGAGCATTGGTGCTGGACCGTTGATTGTCATACTCACCGATGTCATTGGATGCGAAAGATCGAAACCAGAATAAAGTTTCTTTGCATCATCTAAACAGCAAATCGACACACCTGAATTTCCAATTTTACCATAAATATCAGGTCGAATATCTGGATCGTTTCCGTAAAGCGTTACCGAATCGAAGGCTGTAGAAAGTCGTTTAGCCGGCATCCCAAGCGAAACGTAATGGAAACGCTTATTTGTCCTTTCCGGACCGCCTTCTCCTGCAAACATCCGCGTTGGATCTTCACCTTCTCGCTTGAATGGGAATAAGCCTGATGTATATGGAAATTCACCTGGGACATTTTCCTGAAGCGACCAACGCAAAATATCTCCCCACGAAGAATACTTCGGAGTAGCAACTTTCGGAATTTGAAGGTGCGAGAGCGACTCTGTGTGCGTAGCTAAACTTAATACCTTGTCACGTACCTTAAATTCAAAGGTTGGCTGTTTGTAGCGGTTTCGTTTTTCTTCCCATTTTTGAATGATGTCCATGTTCTTGGGATCAAAATTCAATTTCTCTTGTTCGAACACTTCTTGCAACCCTTTAATCAATCGATCTTTATCCTCAATGGAACTTGATTGAAGCGTTGAAATAGAGGTATGTAATCCGAATAATTTCTCCGCAACTGCTACTTGATCCTCTACCCATTTATCATACGAGCGATTGTTTTCTGATATTTCAGAAAGGTAGCGTGTTCTTTCTGGTGGAATGACATAGATTTTCTCCGACATTTCTCTCGTTATTTGGAATGTAGAGGAAAGTGGAGCCTTTGTTTTTTCAACGATTTTGTCCATGATCACTTTATATAGTGAATTCATTCCGGGATCGTTAAATTGAGAAGCAATTGTGCCATAAACCGGCATCGTATCCACATCATTATCCCATAGATTATGGTTGCGTTGGTACTGCTTTCTTACATCTCGAAGCGCGTCTAACGCACCACGTTTATCGAATTTATTTAGTGCAATTACATCCGCAAAATCGAGCATATCAATTTTCTCCAATTGCGTCGCTGCTCCGTATTCAGGTGTCATGACATAAAGTGCCACATCAGAGTGGTCTAGAATTTCCGTATCGGACTGACCGATTCCAGATGTTTCTAAAATGATCAAATCGTATTTTGCTGCTTTAAGAACATTAACAGCTTCAGCCACATGTTTTGAAAGCGCTAAGTTCGATTGACGCGTAGCTAATGACCTCATGTACACGCGGTCACTTTTGATGGCGTTCATTCGAATTCGATCACCTAATAAAGCACCACCCGTTTTTCGTTTTGAAGGATCAACGGATACAACCGCTAATTTTTTATCCGAAAAATCAATCAGAAAACGGCGAACCAATTCATCTACAAGTGAGGATTTACCAGCCCCTCCAGTACCTGTAATTCCAAGAACGGGAACATTTGCTTTGTTTGCAAGTGTTTCTATTTGCGGAAGAAAAGTGGCTGATTCCTCTGGGAAATTCTCTGCACATGAGATTAACCGGGCGATTTCCGGAACTTGTTTGTTTTCAAGGATTTGCGCATCGAAAATGATTCCTTTTCCGACAGGAAAATCACACCGCTGAACAAGGTCGTTAATCATTCCTTGCAATCCCATTGAGCGCCCATGGTCAGGGTGATAGATTCGTTCTATACCGTAAGCCTCTAGCTCTTCTATTTCAGATGGTAAAATAGTACCACCACCGCCACCGAAAATTTTAATGTGAGGAGCACCCTTTTCACGAAGCAAATCAAACATGTATTTGAAGTATTCCATGTGTCCCCCCTGATAGGAAGTCATGGCAATAGCTTGCGCATCCTCTTGAATGGCACAATTAACCACTTCCTCAACAGATCGATCATGGCCAAGGTGAATGACTTCACACCCTGTCGATTGAATGATTCTTCGCATGATGTTAATCGCAGCATCATGACCATCAAATAATGAAGCAGCAGTGACGATTCTTATTTTATTTATCGGTTTGTAGGGCTCAACTTTTTCCATCTGTAATGAACGCAATTTCGTGATGCGTAAAAGTACAAAAAATGAATGGTTATAGGGAAAACTAATGCTATTTTGAGCGGTCAGTCGTAAAAATACGTAGTTCATTTCGCGTAGGAAAACTGAAATTGAATTGTTCACGAACATTAGTAGGATAAGGACTGAAAAAGAACCTTCAAATTTGTTTCAACCAAAAAAGAAACAATGATGAAAACAGCACTTAACGCTCGCACGCACATGGCAATGAACAATTTTGAAACGGTACTATCAGTTCAGGGTAATCTAACTGAAATGGAAAAAGCCGAAATCTGGACCAAATTAACGAGTTGGCTCAATCTTTATTCGTTTCAGCCTAAATCGAATACTACTATACATTTTCAATTGAATTACATCAACCAACAAAACGTAATTGAATTGACACACTTTTTAAAAGAGCTCTTCAAATTAGCGTCAAGAACTAAATTGACACTTATTTGGGAATACGAAGACGAAAACGACCCACTTTATCCATTAGGTCAGGATATTCAATGGTTTTCGGAAATACAAAATGTAAAAACACTTCTTCACCATCCTGGTTACCAAGTACAATTAAAAAACTGTGCTTAATTTAAA
>CANHQC010000157.1 GCA_947462695.1 Flavobacteriales bacterium
CAATTCACTCCCGATTTACTTCCTGCCGATATCACGGGTACTCAAATTTACAGTCAAAAATCAGAAAACTTTACCATCCGTAAAGGACCTGTATTTGCCAATTTTATTCTGGCAGACGAAATCAACAGGGCTCCTGCTAAAGTACAAAGCGCACTGCTTGAAGCCATGCAAGAAAAACAAATCACCATCGGAGATGAAACATTTCCCCTCCCTAGTCCTTTTTTGGTACTTGCCACCCAAAATCCAATCGAACAGGAAGGAACATATACATTGCCGGAAGCTCAAGTGGATAGATTCATGTTGAAAGTTTCTTTAGGCTACCCAAGCAAAGAGGAAGAAAAACGTATCATTCGATCCAACATTCAACCAGAAGGTTTGCCAAAAGCCAAACACATACTTAAAGGTGAAGATGTTATTCGCATGCGCCAATTCGTTCGTTCGGTTTACCTAGACGAAAAAGTAGAAAATTACATTGTTGATATTGTTGATGCCACCCGCAATCCTGATCAACATCAACTTTCTTATTTAACACCTCTAATCAGTTATGGTTGTTCGCCTAGAGCAAGCATTAATTTGGCACTCGCTGGAAAGGCACATGCGTTCTTAAATGGCCGTTCTTTTGTCATTCCTGAAGATATACGTGCTGTAGCAAACGATGTCATGCGACACCGAATTGGCTTGACGTTCGAGGCGGAAGCGGAACAGCTTTCTTCAGTTGATATCATTCAAAAAATCATTTCAAAAGTTGAAGTTCCTTAATAGCTTCAAACCGCATGGAATCAAAAGACCTCTTCCGTAAAATTCATCGGCTCGAAATTAAGACAAAAGGGCTCACGAGACAGTTATTGTCTGGCAACTACAATTCTGCATTCAAAGGAAGTGGAATGACTTTTAGTGAAGTGCGTGAATACGCCACTGGCGATGAGGTTAGGACGATTGACTGGAATGTCACCGCGAGGTATTCGTCTCCTTACGTAAAAGTTTTTGATGAAGAACGAGAGGTAAACATTCTATTGTTAGTGGATGTTTCCGCATCTACACAATTCGGAACTACAATCAAGTCGAAGAAAGAGCTGGCGATCGAAATGGCAGCAGTAATTGCGTTTTCGGCAAGTTTGAACAATGATAAAATCGGACTAATTGCCTTTTCGGATAAAATAGAACGGTATGTCCCGACCCGAAAAGGAAGAAAACAAGCCCATATTGTAGTACGCGAATTGATTGAACATGAAACGTCTTCATCTGGCACATCGATCGATGAAGCGTTGAAGTTTTTAAGAATGACTCAAAAAAAGAGATCTGTAGTCGTGTTA
Source organism: Flavobacteriales bacterium (assembly GCA_947462695.1). Lineage (GTDB taxonomy): Bacteria > Bacteroidota > Bacteroidia > Flavobacteriales_D > Crocinitomicaceae > M0103. The sequence goes on from CANHQC010000157.1 coordinate 1,314, forward strand.
ATTACCGATGGAATTGATGAGAAAGGTTTCATGGACAGTTTGCGACTAACCAAAAAACAACACGATGTTGTAGTAATACACATTACAGATCCCGGAGAATTCACACTTCCATCTTTGGGATTTCTTCAATTCATCAACCCAGAAACGAAAGAGGTTAGCTGGTTCAATTCTTCATCAACTGACCAACAAACGTGGTTACGTGACATCACTAGCTTACATCAGAACAACCTCAAATTGGCACTAAAAAAATACGGTGTCGATTATATCAGTTGTTCAACAGAAGAAGAAGTTATTAAACCACTCATTCATTTGTTCCAACGAAGATCATGAGTTCACTTCAACTTTTCATTGTTTTTTGTTTGTTAACTGTCACCAGTTGGAGCCAGAATGGGAAAGCTGTATTCTCTCAAAGCCAAGTTGAAATCGGTGAAACATTTACACTCACCTATGCTTTTCCTCTTTCAAATGAAAATGCAAAAATTGAGTTCCAACCAAATAAGTCATTTCTTATTGCCTCAACTATAGAAGGGAAATCATCCAACGAATCAATCGAAATTTACACATCGTTTAAAGATACTTTAATGAACTTGGATGAAGGACCTTATTGGATCGGAGTCTACGAACTAATTTGCTGGGATAGCGGAAAATTCTTGATTCCTCCTGTTTCAATAACCATAAATGGAGCGGATTACACATTGCCTCAAGCATCACTAACATGTAAGCTGATTCCTCATCAGAAATCCGTTGAATTATACGACATCAAAGAAAACTTTACCAAACTTCCTGAAGAAAAAGGAAAACTTTCCGCCTTCTTCTCCACTTACGGTTGGGTATTACTTATCCTGCTATTTATTGGATTACTAGCATACATTCTATTCAAACGTCGAAAGAAATCAGTAGAAAAAGCACCAAACATACCCCTCTCTCTGGAGGAACGAACGTTGATGGCTATTGATGCGTTGATGAATAAAAAACTTTGGAGAGAAGGAAAATTAAAAGATCATTACATTGAGCTAGCACTACTGCTAAAGTCCTTTCTAGGTGAAATTTATCAACTTGAATTAAAGGAACGCACCTCTTCCGAAACGGTTCTAATTTTAAAGCAAAAAAATATCGATGACGTTCTGATTAAGCAGATTAAGGAGGTACTCCAACAAGCAGATTTAGTCAAATTTGCCAAGTCAGATGTCGTCGAGGAAGGTGTCATTCATACGACTAACGTGTGTAAATTACTTGTGAAAGAAATATCCAAACAATTTTCACATGTTTGATGCCGCTGATGTAATACCTGAAGTTGATTTGTTGCAGCCGGAATGGTTGTATCTGCTTTTGTTATTACCAATTGTTTGGTGGATTTCCCGGACAAGACTTTCAAAATCTCAACCAGATCATCTTTTTACCGGTTATTCGTCAGATTTGAATCAGTTGAGAGGTAAAAACAGGTGGATCCCACAAGTAAGAAAATTAATTCTATTTGTTGACCTCAGCGCGGCTGGCTTAATGATTTTGGCACTCGCAAGACCAATAAGTAAGTCACACGAATCATACATTCAGGAACAATACAAAAATGGAATTGACATTATGCTGGCCATAGATGTTTCAGCTTCAATGCTCGCGATGGATTTTGAACCTAATCGATTAGAGGCAGCTAAAACTGTTGCGAAAGAATTTATCGAAGGTAGGAAGGGTGACCGTATCGGCCTTGTTGTGTACGCCGGTGAAGCCTATACATCATGTCCTACAACCCTCGATTATAAGACGCTCATTGAGCAAATCGATCGCCTCGGAATGGACCAACTCGAAAATGGTACGGCCATCGGTACAGGACTAGGGACTGCAGTTGCACGATTGCGAGACGATAACTTACCATCCAAAGTGATTATTTTGCTGACAGATGGCAGTAATAACGCCGGACAAATCCAACCTCAAACTGCTGCAGAATTGGCTAAAGCGAAAAACATACGCGTGTATACCATTGGCGTTGGATCGAACGGGGAAGCACCCACTCCGGTCATTACACCTTTTGGCATTCGCTATGAAAATATGCCTGTTGAGATAGATGAAGAAACACTGAAATCAATCGCTAAAACAGCAGGAGGAAATTATTACAGGGCAACAGATGAACAATCACTGCGCAACATTTATAAGGAAATTGACCAATTAGAAAAACGGAAGCAATCAGATAAACAACTCAAGGTTGACCCTCCACATGCACCAATTTACCTGTTAGTCATCAGCCTAATATTGATCGCAGGAAGTTTTGTACTAAAAAACACTTTTTTCCCTATTCATTATGACTAAAGGCAGTGTGCATAACAAGCAACAATTGTCCTGGTTGATTAGCTGGGAAATCTTCTTTTGGACTTTGTTAGTCGTTGGAACTGAACTTATCAATTCAAAAGAGTCTGAGCTCCAATACCAATGGAAATACCCTAATCTATTATGGATTTCATTTATTATTGTGCCGATTTACTGGTATTATTTCACCAAGAAAAAATCGATAGTCAATGCAATTAATCACCTACCAAAGGAGTTGCAATTATCAACGTTTCCTGGTGTTAAAGTGACCACATCAGTTTGGTCACTTTTTTTTCTTCGAAATGTGCTTGTCTTTCTTATTTTAAGTGCTGCACAACCCATTTCAGGTAAAGAAAAAGTGAATTCTACCACCTCATCTGGCGAGTTAGTTATTTGTCTTGACGTCTCAAATTCTATGAATACCAAAGACATTGACCCTCAGCTTTCGAGATTAGAAATTGCTAAAGGAGCCATGAACGAATTACTCAATAATTTATCAGGTGAACGAATTGGAATCACTGTTTTTGCGGGAAATGCTTTTGTTCAATTACCAATCACATCAGATTATACCTCTGCGAAAGTATATATCAATGAAATTGAAACAAACATGTTGTCAAACCAAGGAACGAATATCGCAGCAGCGCTAGCCACTTCATTGAACCAATTCTCACCTGATCAATCTGGAAAAACGCTACTGCTTGTTACAGATGGTGAGGATCACGCTTTGGGAACCGATAGTGTAGTAAATGCACTTCAACAAAATGAAATCAATTTATGTATCGTCGGAATTGGCTCTCCGACAGGCGGACCAGTTCCAATTGATCCAAATCGGCCTGAATTGGGATATAAAAAAGACGAAAATGGTCAACTGATCACCTCTAAGCCAAATAAAAAACTCGCAGATCGGCTGGCAAAACAAACGGATGGATTAGCTGTGATGGTAAATGAACCTTATCCCTCACTCGATGAACTCTTAACAGAAATTAACCAAAAGAATAGCCGTAAAAAAGGAACTTTGCAACTTGAAGTCCAACGAAACAATTACCAACTGCCATTATCACTCGCTTTTTTCAATTGGCTAGGCTGGATGTGGTTGAATTATTCTAGGCTTAAACGACGAAAAAAATGAGGTATTTGCTTACAGGTTGTTTTCTTACACTGATTTTGTCCGTTTTCGGTCAAGAATGGAGAACAACTGTAACGAGTGCCCGAAATGCCTACAAACAAGGAGATTTTGAGCGAGCTGTCAGACTCTATCAATCAGCTGAAAAGCAACAAAACGAACACGCTAACCTATCGACAGAAATTGGTCAAACCGCTTACCGATCAAGTGATTTTAATGCGGCACAAAAATACTTTGAACGCGCGGCAAATACGCCTGATAAAAACCTTTCAGCAGGACAATTTCATAACCTTGGCAATAGCTTAATGAAGCAGAAAAAATATCCTGAGGCTATCAATGCCTATAAAAAAGCCTTGAGACTTGCACCTAACGATAAGCAAACGCAATACAATTTATCTGAAGCAATCAGAAAAAACAATCAAAAATCGAAAGATTCACCTGATCAACAAAAGAACAACCCGCCTCCGCCTCAACCAAAAAACGACAACCAAAAACAACCACCGCCAAAACCTGACATAGCAAAAAATGAAAATAAAATCCC
>CANHQC010000158.1 GCA_947462695.1 Flavobacteriales bacterium
AGCAAGTAGTTCTTCTTTTTCAAAACCATGAAAAGAGTCGACAATTTCATCAGCAAAGCGGACAAATCCGTAAATCGCATAAATTGGTTTGCGCAATTCTTTGTGAAGAAATGAAATTCCCATTGAGAAAGATGTACTATACCTTTTTGTGGTTAGTAAACTCATCTCATGTGATACGTTATCAAATAGCTCTTTCATAGTTGTGTAATTCCAATATGATTATAGAATGGGATGTTCCTTTATGACTTGTTTGGCCACTACCTCTCCCGAAATTATCGATGGAGGAACCCCAGGCCCAGGCACGGTTAACTGCCCGGTATAATACATGTTGTTTAATTTTTTATTTTTCAAAGAAGGCTTAAAGTAGGCTGTTTGTCGCAACGTATTTGCCAAACCGTATGCGTTTCCTTTGAAGGCGTGGTAATCTTTTTTGAAGTCTGCAACACAAAAACTTCTTTTGTAGATAATATGCTCACGTATTGATGTACCAGTATGTTTCTCAAGTCGTTCCATGAGCATATCAAAGTAACGTTCACGTGTTTCTTCGTCATCCTTTAAATCAGGAGCGATAGGAATCAATAAGAATATGTTTTCTTTACCTTCTGGCGCAACAGATGGATCTGTTTTCGATGGGGCACTTGCGTAAAACAACGGAGATGTTGGCCATTTTTTGGATTTGTATATTTCCTCAGCATGCAAATTGAAGTCTTCATCAAAGAAAAGGTTGTGGTGCAACAACCCATCTATTTTTTTATCAATACCAAGGTAGAAAAGCAGACTTGATGGAGCCATTGTGCGTTTATCCCAATACGTTTCATCGTAATTAGCTTGCTCTCCAAGCAGCGACATATCCGTATGTGCATAATCGGCACCTGAAACTAAAATATCTGTATCGAAAGTGCCGTGTTTTGTTTCCACACTCGTCACTTTTTTTCCTTGATAATTGATTTTTGTTACCTCATGATCCGTTTTAATGGTCACCCCATTTTCTTTTGCGATGCGTGCAAAAGCTTCAATGAACTTGTGCATACCTCCCATTGGATACCAAGTACCTAGTGAAATATCCGCGTAATTCATTAACGAGTACAATGCAGGGGTGTCTTTTGGCATGGCGCCAAGAAATAAAATTGGAAATTCAAGTAATGAAATTATTTTCGGATGCGAAAAATACTTTTTAATATAGGTCGTGAAAGAAGAAAGTAGGTGAAGTTTGAGAAGACCTTTAACAATGCGCATGTCTGCAAACTCTGTTACTTTGAGACTTGGTTTAAAAACCAGGTCTGTCATGCCAACCTCGTATTTGTATGCGGCCTCTTCTAAAAATTTAGTCAGATTTTTTGAACTTCCTTTTTCTAGAGATTCAAACCAATCGTGCAATTCGTTTAAGTCTGCAGGTATAGGTGATTTAGTTCCGTCTTGCCAGACAACCTGGTAGGAAGGATCCAGACGCTTTAACGTATAAAAGTCAGCTGTTGTATACCCAAATTTATTGTAAAATTGTTCAAATACATCTGGCATCCAATACCAACTAGGACCCATATCGAAAGTGAAACCATCGTGTTCATATTGACGTGCACGACCACCAATTGTATCATTCTTTTCAAGAATTGTTACGTCATATCCAGCTTTACCTAAAAAAGCAGCCGCCGACAAACTGGAGATGCCGGAACCAATAATGGTGATTTTTTTCATCTAGTTATTTCTGTACTTGTAATCCGGCAGAAAGTCCATAAGCTTTTTGCGCGCTATGAAGATACGACTTTTAACCGTACCAATTGGAATATCAAGTGAGTCTGCGATTTCTTTGTACTTGAAGCCTTGAAAGTGCATTTCAAAAGGCTGCTTGTATTCTTGTTCTAATTTGTCGATTTGTTGAGAGACTTCTTTGTGCGTCAATGCGTTTAAAGCAGAACTGTCAGCATCGGCTGTGTTCAATAAGTAAAGGTCTTTCGAATGATCGAAAATAGTTCCACCTTTTACCTTACGACGATACTGATTGATGAAGATATTTCGCATGATTGTAAAAACCCATGCACGAAAGTTCGTTTGAGGTGTATAGTAATTGCGGTAAGTAATAGCTTTGAGCATGGTTTCTTGCGTGAGGTCTTTTGCATCCTCATTGTTGCGTGTGAAATTCAGGGCAAATGAATGTAAGTTGCCCTCCATCCCGATTAAAGCTTCGTTGAATTCTACTGTTGACATACTCTTTTTGTTTAAATATTTACATCACAAACATAAACAAAAATGTTTAACAGAAAACAAAAAAGATTAAACAAAAGTTAAAATTCAACAAAATAATTGCTATTCTCAAGTAAATCAGCTAGTTAGTTGTTCAATGAAAAAATGAACTTACACACTAATAACTTTTAGTTCCTCAAGAATCAACTTAGCGGTTTGTTTTACCTCCGCAAGTGAAGGACCAGCAATTGTTACGTGCCCCATTTTTCGATACGACTTCGTTGTGGATTTACCATAAAGATGCGGATGAACACCAGGTAAAGAAAGAAAACGGTTGAGTCCTTGGTAGTAAGCCGGACCTTCATATCCTGATTCTCCTAGTAAATTCACCATTGCACCCGCTTGAATGGCTTTAGTAGACCCAAGTGGTAAGTTTAAAATGGAACGCAAGTGTTGTTCAAACTGCGAAGTGACGTTGCATTCTATAGTATGGTGACCGCTATTGTGAGGTCGCGGGGCGATTTCGTTAATCAGCAACTCGTCGTTTTCAGTTAAGAAAAATTCTACTGCTAATAGTCCTACCATATCCAACGCTTCAATAACCTTTATTGCTATGTCGTCAGCTTGTTTTTCTATTGCCTCTGTAACTTCTGCGGGAGAAAATAAAAATTCTACAAGGTTTGCAGAACCATTAAACTCACATTCCACCAGCGGAAAGGATTTAACATCTCCTTTTTCATTTCGGGCAACAATTGTGGAGAGTTCTTTTTTGAATGGGATAAGTTCCTCAACAATACTTGGTTCGGTAAATGCCGAGTCTAGGTCTGCAACGTTCCGAAGCAATTGAACACCTTTTCCGTCATACCCTCCCGTACGAAGTTTTTGAACGCATGGATTAAAATTCTTTACGAGTTCATCTTTTGAATCTACTAATCGAAAGGGAGCAGTTGGAAAATGGTGTGATTCATAAAACTGTTTTTGTAATCCTTTGTCTTTTATGATGCGCAATACACGAGGTTGGGGAAATACTTTGACACCTTGATCCTCAAGCCATTCAAGTGCTTCAATATTCACATTTTCAATTTCAACTGTTATGAGGTCCTTGTCCTTGCCAAATGAACACACCGCATCAAAATCCGTTATAGATCCGTTTGTAAATGAATGAGCAATCTGAGCGCAGGGTGCTGCTGGATCATTGTCCAGAATATGAATGTGAACATCAAAATTTATCGCTTCTTGAATGAACATCCTACCGAGTTGGCCTCCACCTAATATACCCAGTCGAAAAGAAGCTCCATTGAACTGTTTTTCCATGATGCAAAGATACATTCAATGATGAATCTAATTACTACAATATCATTTCTATGCCGTAAAAGGATTTTATCGTAACTTTGGAGGATAGTTTTACGAGGTGATAAAAGTTCTAGACAAACATTTTGAAATTTTCATTGACGAAGCTGAGATTCAAGCTGAAATCAAGGCTTTAGCGAATCAACTCAATAACGATTATGCGGGTAAAGAAGTGCTGTTCATCGCAGTTTTGAATGGTGCATTTATGTTTGCAGCTGACCTTTTTAAGCACGTGTCATTGACAGCTGAAATATCATTTGTAAAAGTGAGTTCGTATTTAGGTACAAACTCTTCAGGTAGAGTAGATGAATTAATTGGCTTAAACACATCAATTCAGGGAAAGGATGTTGTTATAATTGAGGACATTGTTGATACAGGTATAACAATTGACAAAGTAGTGACACTTTTAAAATCCGATTCCCCAAACAGTGTGAAAATATGTACCTTACTTTATAAGCCGGATGCATTTGTTGGCAAGTCAGGCCCGGATTATGTAGGGTTTTCCATTCCGAACAAATTTGTTGTTGGTTATGGTTTAGATTACAATGAAAAAGGTAGAAACCTTAACTCTATTTATCAAGTAGTAGATTAACGAAAGAAGTATGTTGAATATCGTTTTATTTGGCCCTCCGGGAGCTGGTAAGGGAACGCAATCAGAGCGTTTGATTGATCATTATGGACTTGTTCATCTTTCCACAGGTGATGTGTTTAGAGCGAATATTAAAGGCGAAACTGAACTAGGTAAATTGGCAAAGCAATACATGGACCAAGGTAAACTTGTGCCAGATGAAGTGACCATTAACATGCTTAGAGCAGAAGTGTTAAAACATGAATCACCTAAAGGATTTATTTTCGACGGTTTTCCTCGAACATCAGCGCAAGCCGAAGCATTGGATCATTTTTTAAACGAATTAAATACGGGTATCCAAATAATGGTGTCACTTGAGGTAGAAGAAGATGAGCTTCGTGAGCGATTGAAAAAACGCGCTGAAGTAAGTGGGAGAGTGGATGATGCTGATCCTGAAGTCATTCAAAAAAGAATTGATGTCTACCATGCGGAAACTGCACCTGTGAAAACGTTCTATCAAAATCAACAGAAATTCGTTGCTATCAATGGTGTTGGAACAATCGATGAGATTACTCACCGCATTTACACTGCTGTTGATAGCCGTAATTAATTAAAAGCTCGGGATTCTGGGCGAAACAAAAACATGTCATCTGATAATTTCGTTGATTACGTAAAAATCCATTGTACTTCCGGAAATGGCGGAGGAGGATCTACTCACTTTCGCAGGGAAAAATACATCCCCAAAGGAGGACCTGATGGTGGTGACGGAGGAAGAGGAGGGCATGTGATCGTCCGAGGAAATTCCCAACTTTGGACCTTACTTCATCTCAAGTTTAAAAAACATATAAAAGCCGGTCATGGAACGCATGGTTCGGGCAATCTAAAAACAGGTGCTCAAGGGAATGATGAGTACATTGACGTTCCTCTTGGTACAGTTGCAAGAGATTCAGAAACCGGGGAAATACTTTTTGAAATCACTGAAAATGGTGAAGAACGCATTATTCAGAAAGGTGGTCGTGGAGGCCTCGGAAATAATCACTTCAAATCGTCAACCAATCAAACACCGCATCATGCGCAACCCGGCGAAGAGGGACAAGAAGGTTGGAAGGTCTTGGAATTAAAATTACTTGCTGACGTAGGATTAGTTGGATTTCCAAATGCAGGAAA
>CANHQC010000159.1 GCA_947462695.1 Flavobacteriales bacterium
GATCCAGAGGTGAACTTATTGTTTGAAACGGTTGACTAATTCGCACGGAAATAACACCTGTACCTTTGTGCCATTTTCATCACTCGTTATATTGGGTGTGGCGTCAATTTGATCCAATAAATCTCGTATAAGTTCAAATCCAGTACCTTTCGTTTGGTAGTTTTCGGGTAGACCAAAACCGTTATCTCGAACCAATAGTGAGCAATACTGCTCATTTTGGCGCTTCATTTCAATCCACAATTCATTGTTCTTGCTTTCTTGAAACGCATATTTGTATGCATTTGTGAGAAGTTCATTCAGTATGAGGGATAGCGGAATAGAGCAGTCAGCATGTATGCTAATATTTTCAATGGATAAATGGATCTCAACTTTTAAATTAAACCCATATGTTGAATTAATATTACTGATCAACTGAGGAATAAACGTGTTCAATTCAAGCTGATTGAAATTTTTAGAATCATAAAGAGAATGTTGTACAGTTGACAGCGTAAATACCTGAGAAAGCACAGTTTGAAACAGTTCGCTATGAAAAGGGTCTTTGGCTTTTAATCCCTCTGCTTTAATTAATGCGATAATAACGGCTAAGTTGTTTTTTACCCGATGATTAATTTCAGTTATAAAAGTTGATTTTTCTTTAAGGGCTTTCTCAAGTTGGTCTCGGTATAGATTTTTTTCGTTGATCTCGAGTGTAATTGTAAGTAATTGAGCCAAAGCAAGAGCGAAGTGTTGTTCATGTGACACCCAGCTATGAGGCGTGTCAATTTGTTCAAAACATACAATACCTCTAAATTTTCCTCCAGATAAAATCGGAATTTCCATCATGGATTGAATGGCATTCGGTTTTAAATAGGTATCAACAAGCTCAGCATTAAAAGGCTCGTTATATACGTTTTCGGTGATGATCAATTCGCTTCTGCGGACATGATTAAAATAAATCGGTAAAAGTTTCGCCTCTAACGGTCTTTCTGAGTAAAATGAGTCAGTTTTTCGGTTGTAGGCCTTTATGCAATTAAGTTCTGATTCATCTGCATTGATCGTCCAAATGTTTACGCGATCTACCTTTAAAAAATGAGCGCCATGGTAACAGATTTCCTTTGCAATTCCTTGAAGATCACCCTCCCCAATCATAGCATTCTTGGAAAGTCCTTCAATGACTTCCAAATAGACAGATGAACGATTAAAGGGCCAAGAGGTGTTCATTTCAAAAAAACAAAATAACAGTCTAATCGATTCAAAGTTAAATCATAAAACGTTGAAATAAAAGTAAAAAAAAGGCTGTGAACAATTGTTCACAGCCTTTTTTGATATTTTCGGGATTTTTACTGCCTATTTAAATCCTTCAAAGTCAATTTTACCATTCAATGTAATTTGAGTTACCTTACCTGCGAATTGCATTGGACCAAATCCAACATTTACAGTGTGCGGGAATAGTAATCCTTCAATTACCTTATAATCAGCATAGGTTGTTGTGGACTCCATGACATCCTCACCGTCTTTTCGAATGGAAACACTCTTGATTTTTAACATCGATTTTACATCGTAATAATCAAATGTTTCAGTCTCGCCATCATTAAGCTTTAAACAATAGGCGTCAGAACCATTGATGTCCTCAATACCGATAATCTCAACTGCCATTCCTGATGTGGAATAATTCATTTCCGGAAATAAGCCAACTGACTTTTTCTTAGCCACAATTTCTTCAGCTGTCAACTCTTGTTTGCCACGCTGCATATCTGTGCTTGCTCCAGCTGACCCATCAAAATAAGATTTTTGGAAAACCATTCCTTGTCCTTCAAGTTTCTGTCCCTCACTGGCAGGTGAAATCCACACATCAGTCGATTTTAAAGGGAAAGGTATTTGTGCTGTAGACAAATCCATCTTCTTTTCAACCGATTTTACCTTTTTCATCTTTTTTGACAACTCTTTCATGGATGCTGATTGTGTCACAGCAAGAAGGTATCCTTCAATCACTTTTTCTTTCGAAATAGATGCAGGTTTAATCGCTTTCACCTGATCGCCAAAAGCATCCAGGAGTTCAATTTTTCCGTCACCATCAAAAACCTTCAGTTTTTCAAGGATTTCCTCATTACCTACTACCACAATGTTGCAGTTTTTGGCAGTGAAATACGTTTGAGCCATAGTTAAAATGGCTTCTTTATCAACGGCTTCTAGTCGTTTCAAATACGTTTGGTAATAGTCCTTGCTCAAGTTATTACGAATCATATTCAATGCGAATCGTGCAATGGTTTGAGGACGCTCTAATGAACGTGCAAATCCTCCAGCCATAGATGATTTCGTCAGGTTTAGCTCCTCATCAGTAACGTATTCATTCGTAATCTTATCCAATTCAAATAAGATTTGGGTAATTGCTGAATCAGTTACTTCATTTCTAAAGTTTCCTCCAATAGATAACCATGATCCATTTTCGGTTACATTAAGCGATGAATAACAACCGTAGGTGTAGGCTTTGTCTTCACGCAAGTTTTGCATTAAGCGTGTGCCAAATCCACCACCACCAAGTATGCCATTCAATACACTTAACGGAAGCTGGTTTTTATCACCGGTGCGAATGTTCATTGGAAACGAAACTTGGATAACGGATTGAACGGCCCCAGGTTTTTTAACAAAAATGACACGGTTGCCTTTGTTGAACGATCCACTGCCAATCTGCGTTTTATATGCTTCACCACCTGTCCAAGTGGCAAAGTACTTTTCAACTAGGGATGTCGCCTGATCTTTGGTAATATCGCCAACTATAACGAGGTAACTTCCCTTAGGTGTAAACATGTTCTTGTAATAATTCACCACGTCTTCTCGTGTAATTGACTTAAGTGTAGACTCTGTCATTACATCACCAAATGGATGACCCGGGAAATTAACTTTTCGCTCGGCATTGTCGGCCATGGTCCCAGGATCGGATTTTGCAGAGATTAAGTTTGACTCATTTTGCTTTTTGATTCGGTCGAATTCAGATTGCGGGAAACTGGCATTCATCAACACATCTTGCATAAGTGTTAACCCTTTCTCGACGTGTTTTGTCAAACATGAAAGCGTAAGTGAATTGCTACTTGCGTCTATCGATGCACCAATGTAATCTTTTTGATTGTCCAATTCATCTTTGCTTCTGTTCTTCGTTCCCGAAAGCAATAACGAAGCTGTCATTTCACTCAATCCCGCCTTGCTTCCTTCGATTCGTGGATCAGATCCCATCACTAAATCGAACGACACACGCGGTAGCTTATGGTTTTCTGAAAGAATAACCGTAATGCCATTTGATGCCGTGAAAACTTCCGAATCTTTGATGTTGATTTCTGGCGCCTTGGCAGGAAGAGGCCGGATAGATCGGTCAATTTGCCCAAATATAAACAAGGGCAATGCAACTAAAATAAATGTACTTATTGATTTCATAGTGGGTTATTTTTCTTTTGGCAAATAATGAAGAATCACACGATTATTTTGCGTAAAGTATTTACGCGCAACACGTTGAATATCCTCTCGTGTTACTTTTAAATACGCATCAAGTTCAGTGTTCACTCGTGAGGCTGTGCCGAAATAAACATGATTGTTAGCAAGGTTCTCTGCGATCCCAGCAATGGAGGAATTACTTGAAACTAAGTTGTTCTCAAACTTATTTCTCACTTTATCGAATTCTTCTTGAGAAATTAATTCATTTTGAATGAGTTCGATTTGTGCATCAAATTCGCGTTGGATACTGTCCAGACTAATTCCATTGCTCGCAATTGCTGCGAAAATCCCTGCTCCAGCATCCTCCAATCCATAATTAAAAGAGAAAGCGAACGTGGCCATTTGTTTCTTTTCAACTATCGTTTTATTGATTCGTGAACTGCTTCCTCCTGAAAGTACTTCATTCATCATTTCTAGTGCAAAGGCATCCGGATGTGTTTGCTCAGGAAACTTATACCCCATAAATAAACCAGGAAGTTGAATGTTATCGTAAACAACATCCTTAACAATTCCGTTCAATTGCTCTGTATCTTTTGTTGGACGTGGAACCACGGTTGGCTGAGCAGCGGTAGATGTGAGCAGCTTCTTAGCTGCAGGATCTTTGGTTACCATCGGATTTTTCAAGTCAAACACAGATTTGTCAACAGCATATTTTGCTTTGAAATCAGCATCCGGTAGCGTTTCGATATCCCTGTAAAGATTAATTGCTTGACCTTTCGGTATAGAACCAAAATACTTGTCAATCAGTTTTTTAGTTTCTGCTATGTTTAGATCTCCGGCAATCGATAACGTTGCATTTGAAGGCACGTAAAACGTTCGGTAAAAATTGACGTAATCCGCTTCCTGCGCTGCATCCAAATGTTCCATGCTTCCAATAGGTACCCAATTGTACGGGTGTTTGGTGAACATGCGTTTGAACATCTCACTAATAAAGGAAGCATAGGGTTGGTTATCTACACGCTGACGTTTTTCTTCTTTTACCACGCTGCGCTGCGTTTCAATACCGGTATTTTCAACTTTTGCATGAAGTAAACGCTCACTTTCTAGCCATAAGCCAAGCTCAAGTTGATTGGAAGGAAGGATTTCGTAATAATACGTCCTGTCTTGAGAGGTGTTCGCGTTAAGTGTTCCTCCATTTTTTTCCACCAATTCACTGTATTCTCCTCGACTAATATTCGCCGATCCTTCAAAAAGAAGGTGTTCAAAAAAGTGTGCGAATCCTGTTCTGTCAGGATTTTCATTTTTTGATCCAACATGGTAAAGTATCGAGACAGCTACAATAGGCGTACTGTGCTCTTCGTGGAGAATGACGTGCAAGCCGTTTGGCAAGTCGTATTCCACGTAATCGATCTTTTTTTGTGCTGTAAGCTGCAAAGCTACAGGCAATAAAATCGCGGTAAAGATGCTACGTTTCATTTTTAAAAAATTATACAGTTTACAAAGAAAGTCAGATTTTTCATTAAAAGGTTCATTCTGTTACAAATGGCAAAGATTCATTGATAAATGGGTTATTTTATTGTTAATGGCATGATTTGAATGTGCTGCGGTAGATTTTTATGTAAATTCGAATCAATGAAAAAAATCGCTCTTCTCATTGGTTTTTTACCAGCGCTTATTTCTGCTCAAACTGTTATACCATTTGTTGATTTTAATGGTTACTTCAGAACGTTTGAAAACGATAATTTTCGTCAAATCGAATTCCAAGAAATACTTGGGTTTAAGGCAGGGGATGAGGTTGTGGCATATATTGATACGCGAGGCAATATGCGAATTTACGATGGTAAA
>CANHQC010000160.1 GCA_947462695.1 Flavobacteriales bacterium
GAATCATTTCTTCGTTGCATTCACCGGATTTATGAATTTTTCGCGATGGAAGTGAAACTGTTATGAGCTCATAAATGATATCAAAAAGTTCCAGTTCATAAGCGTCTGGGTGCAACACATGCAGATTTTCGTCATCACTCGATTGTGTTCCGAATGAAAAAATCACTTTAAATTGCCCTTTTACAGGTACTTCAAGTGGGTCATTACAGCGGTCACAAGTGGTAAAAACTTCACCAGAAATGGAAAAATCAGCGATGAGCATCGTTTCTTTTTTCTCCAGTTTCAGTTGAGCATTCACCTTGCCTCGCTGAATGATCGAATAATCTACTTCGTCAAAGAACGTATCCCCAATTTCAAATGCGAAATCGTGGAATCCTAATTTCAAGCCAACAAAAGGAATGTTATACGACTGGCGCTCTTTCATTAGTCAAAATTGGGAGGCAAAGTTAACACTTTTAACGATACCTTGTTTATATCTTTCATTTTTTTGAATGACTACTCATTCTATTTCTCCACTTCCCCGTCGTTTATCCTTTTCTTTCACCTGACTTTGAAGAGGGTTCGATGTCAATTCGCGGTAATTTATTCTACTTCGGTATATATCCATGGCCGTATAAATCGCTTGACGCATTGAATTCGCAGAAGCCTTTCCTTTTCCTGCAATATCAAATGCTGTCCCGTGGTCAGGTGACGTGCGCACAATTGGAAGTCCGGCAGTATAATTGACCCCATCATTGAATGCCAATGCCTTGAAAGCTGCCAAGCCCTGGTCGTGATACATAGCTAACACACCGTCAAATTGACTACGTGTTTCTGATCCAAAAAATCCATCTGCAGGGTATGGACCAAATGCCAGCATTCCATCTTGCTTCACTTGATTAATGGCAGGCGTAATAATTTCTTGTTCTTCCGTGCCCATTTTTCCATTTTCTCCAGCATGTGGATTCAATCCAAGTACGGCGATTTTAGGACGGACAACTCCAAAGTCTTTCTTCAAACTTGTTTCAAAAGCTTTTAGTTTATCTGCAATCAACGACTTTGTTAATGTACTGTGTACTTCTTTTAACGGAACATGAACAGTAGCAAGGGCCACTCGCAGGTGACCATCGACCATAACCATCAACGCTTGTTCCTCCCCTGAAAGATCAGCAAGGTATTCGGTGTGACCGGGAAATTGAAACCCTGATTTTGCCATGGCTTCTTTTGATATTGGCGCGGTTACCAATACATCAATTTTACCTGAAGCTAGGTCTTGTGTAGCTCGCTCAAGTGCCAGAAAAGCCAGTTTCCCACCAAGTTCGGTAACCTGTCCGAGTTGAATCTCAACATCCTCTGACCAGACGTTCACAACATTGATTTTGCGCAATTGTGCTTCTTCAGCCAGCTTACAACTTTGGTAGTTAAATTCTTGTTCGTTCAGTACCTTTTTGTACTGCGAAAACACCTTTGTAGAACCATAAATAATGGGCATACAGTCCAACAGCATGCGGGAGTCAATGAAGGTTTTCATAATGACTTCAGGACCAATGCCATTGATGTCACCAATTGAGATACCAACTTTTAATGGATTGGGATTTCCAACCTCTTTTTCTTTCTCCATGAATTAATAGTTTTTGAAGAACTGATACAACAATCGTATTCCAGCTCCTGTTCCACCTTGTGTGCGGTAGTGTTCTTTTTTATCAAGCCATGCAGGACCTGCGATATCCATATGAATGTAAGGTGCTTTCACAAAATGCTCAAGGAACTTGCCCGCGCTAATCATACCGGCATTTGGTCCACCAATGTTTTTCAAATCGGCAATGGTTGACTTCATTTCCTCACCATATTCCTCCCAGAAAGGGAAACGAACCACACGTTCAAAGACTTCTTCACCGGCTTCTTCCAGTTTTTTGAACTTCGCATCGGAGGCATTACCCATGATAACTGAGGCATGTGTGCCAATAGCTCGCAATGCAGCTCCAGTCAAGGTTGCTGCATCAATCACCAATTCAGGCTTGTATTTATTGGCGTAAGCCAGTGCATCCGCTAAAATTAAACGTCCTTCGGCATCTGTATTGAGCACTTCAACAGTTGTTCCGTTGTACATTGTCAACACATCACCAGGTGTATATGCGTGCATTCCGGGACGATTATCTGTAGCCGGGATAAGCGCAATAAGATGGACATCCAATTTTTGCAGTGCTGCAAGGTAAATAGCACCAGCCATACACGCCGCACCTGCCATATCGCTTTTCATGCAGTCCATTGATCCCGGTGTAGGCTTCAAACTTAATCCACCTGTATCGTACACGACACCTTTACCTACCAAAACAACTGGCTTTTTGTTCTTCGCATTTTTTGGCTTGTATTCAACAATGGTAAACGTTGGTGGTTCAATGGAGCCTCTATTAACGCCTAATAATCCGCCCATTTTGAGCGATTCGATTTGAGTTTTTTCAAGAATTTGAACACTCAAACCGGTTTGTTCGCCTAACTGAGCGATTTGAGCCGCCAATTGTTCTGCATTTAAATAGTTCACCGGATCATTCACGCGATCTCTTGCCCAGAAAACAGCCTGTTGTATGGCTTTTAATTCATCGCATTTTTTTGCGCTTAACGTATCCGGGACGTGAATAATCGAAATCCGCTCCTTTTTTTTATCGTCTGTTGAGAAGAGTTTTGCGTATTTGTAGGAGCCAAGTAGTATTCCTTCCAACACATAGTAAATGGCTGCCGGCGCTCCATCTAAGCAGATCTCTTGTTCATCTTTCGTCAACTGATTCAGAACTTTCGAGCCGGCAACGCGCAACTGCTCTGGAGTCTGATCACCTTTAATAAAAAAGACATGTCCTTCAACAGTCTTTAAAAAATCAACTGAATCACTTCCTTTCAAAAATTGTTCACTGAACGCTTTAAGGGATTTACTGCTTTGCAGACTTTCAGGTACTTTTTTTCCAAATACATGAACGACCGTCCCTAAGTGTTTGATCGACTTCTCTCTAACAAGCTGTATCATTTCTTTTGATTTTTGGTAAAGTTACGCATCTTGTTTGGATCGGCGGTAGAAGCATGCTCCGTTTCATACTTGAAAAATTCTACTCGAATCGCTGTTGATTGGTGACCTTGATTTTCTTTTTTTCGAACCATTTTATCAATCCAACCGCGTTTATTTCTCGATAACAAATGGTAGGTATGGCTTAAAAATCCTTCATCTGAAAACGTGGAATCTATGAAGTGATTGAAGTTCCCGCCTTTCGCATAGGCATAATTCCGATGAACATAAAACGGGTAATTATCGACGGATAAGCGCGTTGTATTTTTTTGGTAATTCCGTTTCCAGTTGATTTCATTTTCAATGACCACCTTATTTTTTAAGTGAAACATGCGTTCGGGCTCAATCACAGTACCAAGAATTATCCAATCGGAGGCTTTCGGATTGGCAATGGAATCAATGGAAACTACTCCCCAGTTGGCGGGCGAATTGAAAACAAAAAGGCCGGTTTTACTCACTTCGTCTCGGTAACTTAATAGTTTAGGCGTTTTGTTTACGAACCTGTCTAAGCGAAATGGGAAATCCGCCGGCAAATCTGCATCAGGAAGAAATCCCGTCGCGTCCATTTTATAGGCAGCAGAAAAACCAGCCTGATCAATGGTGTCGTAATAACCAAACGTCATGTGTCCAACATCTTGATCGTCGTAATAATGGGTAACCCTTATTTTTTTTACTCTTCCGCTGGCAAAAAACCAATATTGTCGCCGTTCCCTTAGCGATTGTACCGGTTGACCATTTTCAAGGGTATCGTCTAAGTCAATTAGAAAAATAGACCTGTCAATTCGTGAAATTCCTTCTTTCGAAATGAGGTTCGAATCGAACCAAACTGGAAACGATAAGTAGTTTTCAGTTTCACCATAAAGTCGATCAATGAAGATAGGATCCTTCCCGTTTTGTTCTTCAATAATCGCGCGATCAGCAGAAGACCCCTCTTTGCAACCTGAGGCGATGCATAGAAAAAGAAGTGACAATGAAAGAATGCGAAACATGCCGACAAGTTACTAAGAAATGACTAATGTCTTCGAACTGTAATTGGAATCATTCTTTTATCCGTAATTTTGAGTCATGATCAACGAACGTCCACTTACCGATTGGTTGCCCCTTACTGCCAAAGAAGTAGAAAAACGCGGTTGGGATGAACTCGATGTAATTCTTATTTCAGGTGATGCTTATGTCGATCACCCATCTTTTGGTACAGCTGTAATTGGCAGAATCATTGAAGATGAAGGATTCAAGATTGGAATTATTGCCCAACCCAATTGGCGTGATGACCTGCGGGATTTCAAAAAATTAGGGAAGCCAAAGTACTTTTTCGGGGTAACTGCAGGCTGTATGGATTCGATGGTCAATCACTACACGGCCAACAAACGGTTACGTTCAACAGATGCATATACTCCTGGCGGAGCAGCCGGATTTCGCCCTGATTATCCGACAGTCGTTTACAGCAATATTCTGAAAGAGCTCTATCCGGACGTTCCTATTTTGATCGGTGGAATTGAAGCGTCACTTCGACGAGTTACCCATTACGATTATTGGCAAGATCAACTTCGACCATCTATTTTGGTTGATTCTCAAGCCGATTTGTTGGTTTATGGAATGGGTGATCAACCCCTGAGAGAGATTTTACAGTTATTAAAAAAGGGTGTTCCTTTTTCCAATCTGCGCACGTTGAAGCAAGTTGCCTTTTTACAGCCTGCAGAAGAACCGTTGCCGAAAAATAAGCAGTGGGAAACAATTACACTGGCAAGTCACGAAGAATGCCTTTCCGATAAATTGAAGTACGCTGCTAATTTTAAACATGTAGAGGTAGAATCCAATAAGTGGCAAGCTGATCGTATTATTCAACAGGTGGGTGAACAGATGTTGGTGATCAATCCGCCGTATAAAACGATGACGGAAAACGAAATTGACCGTTCGTTTGATTTGCCCTATACCCGTTTGCCACATCCCAAATACAAAAAGCGCGGAACGATTCCGGCTTACGAGATGATTAAATTCTCCATCAACATGCACCGCGGATGTTTTGGTGGATGCAGTTTTTGTACGATTTCGGCGCATCAAGGAAAATTCATTGCTTCGCGAAGTGAGCAATCGATTTTGAATGAAGTAGAGGAGGTGGTCAATCACCCTGAATTTAAAGGTTACATATCCGATTTAGGCGGACCTTCAGCGAATATGTACAAAATGAAGGGGAAGGA
>CANHQC010000161.1 GCA_947462695.1 Flavobacteriales bacterium
TACTTTCATTCTTCATGTTCAACTATTTCCGGGTTCAATATACGCTGTACAATTACACTTCTCGGTTCGTCTCGGAATAAGGTCATTTGAATATCATAGCCTGTTGTACTTGTGTAATACCACACTTTTGCCGGGACACCAGATTTTTTATCTAAGAACTCTTCATCGGGGTGAACAATATCCATTTGTGTATCCTCCATGAAATTGTATAAGAAAGCATTCAACTCAAAATTCCTTCCTTTGATTACGCGGTGACCTGGCTCTGGGCCTACCTCTACCCATTCTAAATCCGGAAGTTTCTCGTATCGAGTATATACTTCTTGTGCTAAAGTCATGGCACTAAGCGTTACCATTAGCATGCTGGTTACTAATCTGTTCATCGTTAAAAAATTAAGGGTGAATACTCTATTGTTTACGGTGTAAAAGGTTTGATGGATGTAAAATGAAGGTTGGGTGATGCGCTGGTTTAGAATACTCCTAAAGAGTTAAAAGGGATTTCGGGTGATCCTCGCAATTGAGATTTTTCTTCTCAGCAAGGTCTTTCTGCGTGTTGATTGACTTTTTCATAGCATTAACGTTTTAGTGAGACAAAAGAACTAGCCTTTTCAGGTTGTTTATGCCCCTCTAATGTTGATGAGGTAAAAAGTAACAGGAAAGAATTTAAAAAAGATTATCCTATAAAAGATTCACCACGCGCTAACTGGATAAAACGTGGATCATTGAACGTAGAATTTCGTTCCGTTCGTCTCGCTAATTTCGCCACCAATCCTTTTCCACGCTTGGGTTCATCGTGTGTTGATAAAACGGCAGTTACTTCAGATAAGTCTGCGTTTTTGATGGCAACATCCCAACCTAAATTCACGGTACCACCCAACCAAAACGGAAGGTAATAACGAATAGTAGTTGTTATCAATACGTCAGCTTTGGGCAGATTGGAGAACTGAGATCCGTGCGGGGAGTAAATAAGTGATTTTCCATTTTTATCTCTGAAGACAAACGCTCCATGTACCAAATCAAGAAGTGATTTAGGCTTTAAATAGAAGATGGAAACAGGTGCTTCATCGGGTGTTAGAAAGGTCGTAAAATGGTTCCATTTCTGGATTTTACGTTGTACGGAAGGCATGGCAATTACCGGAATATCCACTGAAAACTGAAGAAGCGTTTCTTTGTTGCAATGATCGGTAAAGGGGTGGGAAACAAAGATAAAATCTGGCTGTTCTAACTCGCTAACTTCTGGTTGATCAGTTACATGAAATTGTTCACTGAACCATGGTGCTACATCAATCTGCGAAGGTGAAAACCACGGGTCAACAACGAACGACTTCCCATCGATTTCCCACCACCAGGAGGAATCTTCATTCAAACGCTTAATAATCATTCTTGCAGAAAAAAGGATAACTCACTATCCTCAACTGAATTAATCGCGGATAAGGAATTGGAACTTATCGATATTCTTCAATGCGATACTCGTTCCCCTTGCCACAGCGCGAAGCGGATCTTCTGCAATGTGCACAGGAAGTTTTGTTTTCGCAGAGATTCGTTTATCCAATCCTCTCAACATGGAACCACCTCCTGCAAGGTAAATTCCTGTTTTATAAATATCGGCCGATAACTCAGGTGGAGTCATCTCCAAAGCACTTAGAATAGCCTCTTCAATTTTTGAAATGGTTTTATCCAAAGCGTGCGCCACTTCAGTATACGAAATCACAATTTCTTTTGGAATTCCAGTCATTAAATCGCGGCCACGAACTGCAAAATCTTCTGGTGGATTATCTAACTCTGGAAGCGCAGCACCTACCTCAATTTTAATCTGTTCAGCAGTGCGCTCACCGACAAGAATATTGTGTTGACGGCGCATGTAATCTTCAATATCATCGGTAAAATCATCACCAGCAATACGGATGGACTTATCACACACAATTCCACCCAGCGCTATGACCGCAATTTCAGAAGTTCCTCCACCGATATCGATGATCATGTTCCCCATTGGCTCTTCTACATCGATTCCAATACCAATTGCAGCAGCCATTGGCTCATGAATAAGGTACACTTCCTTTGCTCCTGCATGTTCCGCAGAATCGCGCACCGCACGTTTTTCTACTTCCGTAATTCCAGAAGGAATACAAATCACCATGCGAAGCGTTGGATTGAACAAACTACGACCAGGATTGATCATCTTAATCATCCCGCGAATCATTTGTTCCGCACTTTGGAAATCGGCAATTACACCGTCTTTTAATGGACGGATGGTTTCAATAAGTTTATGCGTTTTACCGTGCATTTGCTGCGCCTTTTTACCGATCGCAACAATCTTTCCGGTTTGTATGTCTTTTGCAACAATCGATGGCTCATCTACCACCACTTTGTCATTCTGAATGATCAAGGTGTTAGCTGTACCTAAATCGATCGCAATTTCTTGCGTTAAAAAGCTAAATAATCCCATGTTCTATAACTGGCTATTTTATAAGTCGTTCCGTTAATCGTAAATTTCGACTTTTTGTTTCAATAATTTGAAAAAAAGTCAACTTAGTGCTTAAAATGTCTGTTTCCTGTAAATACCATAGCAACTCCATTCGAATTACAGAAGTCAATTGAAAGGTCGTCTTTAATCGATCCTCCCGGTTGAATCACCGCTTTTATTCCCGCCAGATTCGCAATCTCTACACAATCTGGGAAAGGGAAAAACGCGTCAGAAGCCATAACAGAACCTCTTAAATCAAATCCAAATGCCTGTGCTTTGTGAATCGCTTGATTCAATGCGTCTACCCGCGATGTCTGACCAGTACCGCAGGCTAACAACTGCCTATTCTTCGCAATGACAATCGTATTCGATTTTACATGTTTTACAATGTGGTTGGCAAACAACAAGTCTTCTACCTCCTCTGAATTCGGCTGAACAGTTGTTTTTGACTCTAAATCGCTGGAAGTCTCTGAAACAATATCCTTGTCTTGTTCAAGTACACCATTCAAAATAGAACGGAATTGTTTTTCAGGGAACGAAAACTGCTTTTGAACAAGTAAAATTCGGTTCTTTTTACCTTTCAACAATTCGAGCGCTTCAGAATCAAATCCGGGAGCAATAACTACCTCACAAAATAATTCATGGATCAACTCAGCTGTTTCTTGGTCGATTGGTCGATTGGCAATTAAAATTCCACCGAAAGCACTTACTGGATCGGCTTCAAGTGCCGCTTCATAGGCGTGTTTCAACGAACTGCGAATGGCTAATCCACACGGGTTGTTGTGTTTCAAAATGGCAAAAGCGGGATCACCGTGTTGAAATTCACCCATCAAATTAACCGCTGCATCAACGTCTAATAAATTATTATAGGACAGCTCCTTTCCATGCAACTGATCAAAAACTGCCGATAAATCGCCATGAAACACCCCTTTTTGGTGTGGGTTTTCTCCGTATCGAAGTACTTGCGCACGCTGAATACTCTCTTTGAACACGTGCCTGTTTTCCTGATCAAAGTACTTGAAGATATGCGTGTCGTAGTGCGAAGAAACATTGAATGCATCCGCTGCGAATTGTTTGCGCTGTGTTTCTGTCGTCGCAACTCCTTGCTCATTCATCAGCTCAAGTAGCGGAGCGTATTGTGCTTGTGAAGGTATAATTACGACATCGCGGTAATTCTTCGCTGCTGCGCGGATGAGTGAAATTCCGCCAATATCAATTTTCTCAATAACGTCCTCATGACTTGCGCCTGAAGCAACGGTAGCCTCAAACGGATATAAGTCGACAATAACTAAATCAATTTCTGGAATTCCGTATTCTACAATTTGCGCTTGATCTTCTGTCAAATGACGCCGATTTAAAATCCCACCAAACACCTTCGGATGCAAGGTTTTCACACGTCCACCCAAGATAGACGGATACGAAGTTAAATCTTCTACCCGCTGCACTGGTATTTCCATTCCCTCGATAAACGATTGCGTCCCTCCTGTTGAATAAATGGTTACGCCTTGCGCATGAAGAAGTTCAACAATTGGCGCCAGACCGGTTTTATCAAAAACAGAAATCAGTGCGGATTTGATGGGTTTTAACGTATTCATGACGGGATAGAAAAAGAAAGGTCAAAATTAGTGGTTTATTTCGGTTTTTAGGCATTCTATTGCCTGAATTGATTGCTGAATTTAAATGTTTTTCCAAATTGCTACATTTACAACCGGAATCGATGGAAATGAACATTTGTATTGTAGAAGATGAGCAAAGTCTGGCAGAACTTATTCACATGAATATGGAGCTGGAAGGTTACACCGTACGTTTATTAACTACAGGAAAAGAAGCCATGGATCTTGCACCTCAAATGAACCAATTTAACCTGGTCATTTTAGATGTAATGTTGCCTGATTTCAGTGGGTTGGAGATTTGCGAAGAAATTAGAAAACACAGCGATGTTCCCATATTATTTCTTTCTGCGAAAGGAACGACAGAAGATAAAATTGCAGGATTAAAACGCGGCGCAAACGATTATTTGAGTAAACCGTTTGATTTAGAGGAATTGCTGCTTCGCGTCCATAACTTGACTAAATTATTCCAACCTGAAACTTCCACGAAATCAACGCTCCTCACCATTGCAGGTAAACGCATTGACTTCCAAACCTATGAAGTGAGGCAACTCTCTGATAATGTGTTGATTGCAACACTAAGTAAAAAGGAGGTGGAATTACTACGTTTATTTGCCGAACGCGAAGGACAAGTCGTTTCAAGGGATGAAATTCTGGATTCCATTTGGGGGACAGATCAATTTCCTACGTCGCGGACCATCGATAATTATATTTTAGTTTTCCGCAAACTCTTCGAAACAGATCCGCGCAACCCTTCTTACTTCCACTCTATTCGTGCTGTTGGATACAAATTCACCCGTGGTTGATAAAGGCCAACTATTTGCTACTTTTGCAGAAGTAAACGCATATGGTAGAAAAGGACAAAAATAAGCAGCTTCGTTACGATCAAGCTTACCTCAGAATGGCACATTCGTGGTCAAAATTATCGCATTGCAACAGAAAACAAGTCGGCGCAATTATCGTAAAAGACGAAATGATCATCTCGGACGGATACAACGGGACGCCCGGTGGGTTTGATAATTGTTGCGAGGACGAAGATGGAAATACACATTGGTATGTTTTACACGCAGAAGCCAATGCCATTTTAAAGGTAGCGAAATCGACCAATAACTGTAAAGGTGCGACATTGTACTTGACACATTCACCATGCAAAGA
>CANHQC010000162.1 GCA_947462695.1 Flavobacteriales bacterium
ATGACTAGAGGGAACCAAGAAAAATCGCATGATTTAGTGCAAGACTTGTTTCTCAGGATCCTAGAAAAGCATCACTTGTTTGATCCTACGAAACGCTTTTATACGTGGATGTATGCCATAGCAAGTAATATGGTTAAATCATCTTATCGCGAAAAGAACCACGAGGGAATCGAAGAGGGAAGTAAAGAGTTTGACTTTCATCATGACTTCTCGGATAATCGAATGGATCGTGAAGTGTTCCAGCGTTCGTTAAAAGTAGCCATTGAGCAATTGGAGGAACATCATCGCTTGGTCTTTGTATTGCGTTATATGGAAGAAATGAGCGTGAAGGAAATTGCCGAAATCATTGAACTACCAGAGGGAACTGTGAAGTCGCGCATATTTTATGCGACAAAGAAAATCACACAAGCACTGAACGAATTTACACCTGAACAAGCAGGACAACACTTTAAATTGAGTTAACATGGAAACACAATTGAATAAAGAGCAAGAGCAACTTTTAGCACTTCAAGAAAAGTGCTTTTTCGCTGATTTGTCAACTGAAGAACAAGCTTTTGTGCTTCGCCAAACTTCACAAGAAGCGTTTGATCTAGCACACATGTCTTTGACAGAAAGCAAAGCAATCTATCCTGTTCCTGAAGCACGTCCACTTAAATTACCTGCAGTAGCACCAAGTCGATTCCGTTTGATGGCGGTACCTTTTTCTTCAGCGGCAGCAGCTTCACTACTTACGTTTTTCTTCTTCCGAAAAGAAACAATTGTTGTTCAAACAGTGGACAAGCCAATTTATTTGACCGCTGATACGGTGTATGTAAAAGACAAAACAGTGGATACTGTGATTGAATACCGTGAG
Source organism: Flavobacteriales bacterium (assembly GCA_947462695.1). GTDB lineage: Bacteria > Bacteroidota > Bacteroidia > Flavobacteriales_D > Crocinitomicaceae > M0103. The sequence continues at coordinate 854 of CANHQC010000162.1, forward strand.
GGGAAAACGATTTATATTGAAAAGTCAAATGCGCGTCCAAACATTGAGTTATCTGAGCATGTGAAATCGAATGATGTTTTGCCGCCACTCACCACCTTAGATTTGAAAAATAGGGGAGAATCCATGAGAGAAGATAAATTGAATAGAATTATGGATGGTGTTTTTTACTAGGAATTTGCGATAGCCAAAATAGAGCGAGAGCAGTTCACTACACTTTGTTCCTTTTCACTTTCTGACTAAGGGTATCCAAGGGCCAAACTCAAACTCACACTTTATTTAGATTTATCGGTGGAATCGTCCCATTCAACTCGCTAATTCACATATTGATAAAAGTACTTACATTCCTTAATGATAGTTTGATACGCTTTTGTTGTACGGTAATTTGCTGACAGTTGTTTAAAATTGGACAGGTAACCATCCGATCTCATTTTGTTGAAATAATCGTCAAAAGTAATGTCATAATATCCTTCAGGAAAATGCCCGTTTTTAAGTGTGTAACGATTCTGTTCGCAACGAGCCAGCATAAAATATACCTCTGCTTGTTGTTCTTGTGAAAGTCCACCCAAAGAAAGCGCTTGTTTCAAAAACTGTTCAGCTACCCTCATGTTCACATTTCCTTGAGGACTATCGTAGTAACGGTAGTAGGCAAGGAGCTTCCATTGGAGACCGTAGTAGCTCGAGTTGTAATAGGCCACTCCAAGTAAGTAAGCATTCGTTGCTGTCATTGGATCGCTTTGAAGTAGTTTGATTTTTTCAGCAAATGCAATTCTCGTCATCTTAGGCAAGGTTGATTCTATTTCATCGTGATGAGAAAAATTGGGCGTTTTAGCACTGAAAACGAAGGGAGAACCATACACGAAATTTTCATCCAAATAGGATTTTGGTAGCGCATTATAGATGTTGATTGCTTCAGATACCGTTGATGGATTTCTTAAAAGTAGGGTTGCTTTCATCTCTTTGAGCAGCATCTCGCATTGCGCGAAATCAACCGATTTATTGGTATCATCCTCTTCATAGTTATACCTTGAAAAATAGTATGTCGTCGCGAAAAGAGTCAATTTTGTTTCAGAGGTTCGCTTGATATCTGACAGTATCTGATCGATATCTTTAACACTCGTGATGAAATCATTTGGATGATCATCATCTATTGGATTTGAGGTGTTCATGTATAAATCAGAATACATATTCTGTCCCGAAAAAATAAGTTTAAGGAATGAATTTGTTTCACCATAACGTGCAGAAATTTTACTAAAAATGAATTCATTGATGGTGTTGTATTCACTTTCAGAAAATTCAACTTCCGTTAACATCGGGTAACTCGGCGTTCGATCATTCAGAGAAAACAGTTTTTCTCCGATGATATTTTCGTCTTCATCACTCAAGTAAGGCTTTGTTTCTATGTAATTGACAATAAAAATGATATCGTATTGCTTTTGAATCATGTCCGTTGAAGGACGAAAGGTTTTGAGCAAGGTTGAACATGCACTATGCTGTCCGTCGAGATAATAGAGGTAGGCCAAGGACAGATGCCAATAAAAATCGTCACCATCGACTTCTAACATGCGCTCGTTCAATAGAATCAATTCTTTAAGGTAATCTGGAACTTGATTTTTCAAGAGCCTTAGAGATTTTATGTTTTCACTCAGATATTCCTCATCGTCTTGATTTCTAGTCAACAGAATTTTTTCCAATTTGTTGATTTCATGAGACATGATCATTCGCGCATATTCATGATTTTCAAGTTCTTGGGTGATCGCTGTTAAATCTTCAAGCGCTAAGCTTTTTGTCCGCATGGCATGAATATAATGCAACGCCATTTTTTCTTCCTCGGTTGAACACATCTCTAGAGTGCGTTGAAAGTCATAGGCAGATTTAAGTTTCATGCTTAAATAAGAACTACTTCTTTTTTCAGGGCAATGAATGTAGACCTTGGCGAAATAATAATTGGCCTCGTAGACTTTCCCCATTTCTGACAATACACCGGCATAGTGCTCCATTGCCCAATAGCTCAGCATCGATTCGCGTGCTTTGAAATTTTGATTGAAGATTTCAACGACTTTGTTCAACTGTTTGCTATAGCGGTACAATTTAATAAGTTGAAATGCATAGCGCTCCTTGATGACGTCATCTGGATTCACCTTCAGTTGGTTTAGCGCAACAGTGATCAGAGGAGTAAAGTCGGCCAGTACGATTTTGCGAGGTTCCTCTTCCCAAGGATCCGGCTCATAGTTTTTAAGTAGCTTTTCAACCTTTAGCGCATAGACCATGAAATCAACAAATTTCTTCTCTTTATCCCCACTTTGAAGGGCATGTTGACGTTTTGTGCGCAAAGAAAGAAGTTCTTTTTCAGGAGTAGAAAAGCGAACTTCATCACGGTATATGAATGTCAATATGTCCTCGGAGCTGTAGGCGTTTTCAAGATATGTAGCCCAACTTTCTGCATTTTGTACCTTTTGTTTCGAATCGTTGTACAAGTCAACATTGTAATACCAGGCATTGTATTCCTTGTTTTTCAGGGAATGATCAAACATAAAATCCTTGTCAAAAAGCATTTCATACTCCATGTAGGGGCTCCATCCGCAAGAAAGGGATTGCAGTGCAAAACAAGCACTAAGGAATAAGAGTGTTAATCTTTGAGAAAAATTTCGCATCGTATTGGTTTATATTATCTTGACTTAAATGATAAAAAATAACTTGTTGGAAGGATAATTTTGTTTTAGAAAGTGCTTGAGAAATCTTGATCAATTCTGAAGTAGTGGATTCTTCTAAACGAATTAAATCGCCTCTGCACAAATAGTTTCCTTTCAAAAAGCAGTTTTTAGTGACGCGATATATATTCCCTTCAATTTTTTGAACCTGTTGTCTTTTTAAATCAGCTTTGTTGATGTCGTTTGCAATTAAGCTGAGTTTCCCCAATCGAAAAACCAATCCCCATTGGTAAACAGGCAAAGCAATGTCTAAACTAAGGGGATAGCTTGAATTTTTATTGAGGTATTCTTTAAGTACTTTCTCAGAAACAATTGAATTTTCCGTGCTGAATTCATCGATATCATCCATGTTATAACACATCAAGAGCCCTTTCTTTACAGGTGGAATTCCACTCTTGGCTTGGTATTTCACCTGATGTAAGCGCACTGTGCAACAGATCGTCAAATCAGGAGCTAGCTTTTGCACTAATTGAAGGAATCTGAAATAATTCTCTCGAGAACCCTCTGACCAATCGCAATCGATTTGAAGTTCTTTACACGTTAACTTATTTTTATGCGCAATCTTAGCAATCAGATCAGTCATCTTTTTTGCCAACACATCAACATCTCGGCCTCCGACAAAAACAGCATTTTGAATAAAAACACAAGGAACAATTTCAGTGTCAGGTGTTTGTTTAAAATCGATCTTTGAAACAGGAGCAACTTGATTGTTTTCATTGAGTACAACATCAAAGAACTTCACATACAAACGCTTAGTCTGACATGCGGTCAATAGTTTTTTCTGCGATTGGTTTAAATGAAACGTCTGCTTCCAATAATAAAAAGCCACAGGTGGATGCTCATTATGATCGCATGAGAAGATCAGTTGACCAACGATTAGAAGCAAAAGTAGATTGAATGTTTTTCTCACTTTAATACGTTGTTGTCATTAGTCATATGAATTCATCGGAGTATGTATAGGCTTTGTATAATCCATTAAAACAAGTCTTTCCAGCTTGGATAATGAAAATATAGTTATAAAGTTAAATATTAACTCTTAAGGGTTAAGGGGAAAATAAATAAAATGTGTTGTGAATATTGAATTCTGTGTATAAGGTCACCAGTAACCACGACTCATGCTTGCAGTTTTTTTTCCTTCAAAATAAATACCACGCAATCAACAATCTCTCCTTAGCTTTGCAGAAAATTGTTTCTATGACATTTCGCGATTTAAATTTGAAGAAACCCCTATGGAATGCCTTGGATGATTTAGGTTATCAAACGCCTACAACCATTCAAGCAGCAGGTTTCAACGTGATGATGTCAGGGAAGGACACTGTTGGGATTGCACAGACAGGAACAGGTAAAACGTTGGCGTATTTGCTTCCTTGCCTGTGCATGTGGAAATTTTCAAAAGATCCTCATCCACAGATTTTAATTATTGTACCTACGCGGGAATTGGTTGCGCAAGTAGTAACCGAAGCTGAAAAGCTATCTATGCACATGAACGTGGCAGTTGGCGGTGTATATGGTGGTGCGAACATGAACACGCAAGCGAGCATGGTTTTGCAGGGATTGGATATCCTTGTTGGAACACCTGGACGTATTCTTGATTTAGCTAGAAGCGGTTCCTTGCAATTGAAGCACATTAAAAAAGTAGTAATCGAC
>CANHQC010000163.1 GCA_947462695.1 Flavobacteriales bacterium
ATTTTGAATGTCCTTACTTATTTGATAAGCCCCAAAGAATTGAACAGTTAGTGGGGCAACAATAAAATAACCGAATAGTATTCCAGTGAAAAATAAAATGGTTACATAGAAAACAATTCCTTTGGCTACAGATTTTTCGTTTTGTTTTAAACCTGGTTTAACAAACGCCCAGATCTGGTAAAAAATGAATGGAAACGACAAGACAATTCCACCAAGAATACTCATCATCAATGCGTAGCTGAATTGACCTGACATCGTTGTGCTTTGAAAGCTCACTGGAATTTCCTCGATACACACTCCAGCCCATTCACATAGTAATCGGAAGGTAATGAATTCTGGTTGTTTCATCGAAATGAAAAACGTATTTAAAATCCACTCCTGAAAATAAAAAAGCACACTTGAAGCAACGAGAATAGCAATAGCAATGCGAACTAAGCGCCACCTCAGTTCTTCAAGATGGTCTAAAAAAGTCATGTTTTTATCATCAGACATACGTGCAAATTTAATCAATATGTCGTTTAAAGGGCGCCTTAACCAACCGTTAATATCACGTCATCCTTAGATCCATTCAGTTACAACTCGCACAAAATCTATATTTCTGCCTTTTCATTGCGACATTTTAACTATCTTCAGTTAATGGAAAATGAATTTACTATTAAATGATTGTCGGGGAACTCAAAACAGCACTTCGGGATTATTTCGGATTCGATCAATTTAAAGGCAAACAGGAAGCGATTATACAAAATGTATTAGACGGTAAAAACACCTTCGTAATCATGCCAACGGGTGGAGGTAAATCCATGTGCTACCAGCTTCCAGCCCTTGTTTTAGATGGCACAGCAGTTGTGGTTTCTCCGCTCATTGCGTTGATGAAAAATCAGGTAGACGCCATTCGACAAGTGAGTAACAACGAATCCGTAGCTCATTTTTTGAATTCATCGCTGAGTAAATCCGAAATTAATCAAGTTAAAAAAGCTGTTCAAGACGGAGAAACAAAGTTATTGTACGTAGCCCCAGAATCGCTTACTAAAAAAGAAAATATTGATTTTTTAACCTCTGTGAATGTTTCCTTTTTTGCCATCGATGAAGCGCATTGTATTTCAGAGTGGGGACATGACTTTCGGCCAGAGTATCGACGATTGCGTGAGATTTTTGAGAAGATTTCAGCTGTTCCAATTATCGCTTTAACGGCAACAGCAACTCCTAAAGTCCAATACGACATACAGAAGAATTTAAATATGCTGGATGCAACAGTATTTAAGGCATCATTTAATCGGGACAACCTCCACTATGAAATTCGTCCAAAACGAGAGGTTGAAAAGCAAATCATAAAATACATTCGGACCAAGGAAGGGAAAAGTGGGATCATCTATTGCCTCAGTCGAAAAAAGGTAGAGGAAATAGCAGAGCTTTTGCAGGTCAATGGAATCAATGCACTTCCTTACCATGCTGGGCTCGACGCCTCTACACGTGCGAAACATCAAGATATGTTTTTAATGGAAGAGGCAGATGTCATTGTCGCTACAATTGCTTTTGGAATGGGAATCGATAAACCGGATGTTCGTTATGTGATTCACCACGATATACCAAAATCAATTGAAAGCTATTACCAAGAAACAGGTAGAGCAGGTCGTGATGGAGGAGAAGGAGAATGTCTCGCGTTTTACAGTTATAAAGACATTGAGAAGTTGGAGAAATTCCTCCAAGGTAAACCAGTTGCCGAACAAGAAGTTGGCCGACAATTACTCAATGAAATTGTGGCGTATGCGGAGACGTCTGTATGCAGAAGAAAGTTTGTGTTGCATTATTTCGGTGAGGAATTCAATGAAAATGAATGCGGTGAATTTTGTGACAATTGTAAGCATCCAAAGGAACGCAAAGAGGGGATGGAATACGTTTCATTGCTTTTAAATGCTATTATGGAATTACAAGAGACACAGAAGTCTAAGCATTATTGTGCGTATTTATCTGGAAACTTAACTCCCGATATTATTAATTACAGGCATGATACACTGCCTGGTTTCGGTAAGGGGAATGAAAAAGATGAGCATTTCTGGAATGCTGTCATTCGACAGGTAGCAGTTGCGGGTCTTGTATACAAGGATATTGAGACGTATGGAACATTGAAGTTAACCGACGCTGGGAAGGAATTTATAGTGCAACCTGCGTCTTTCCTTCTAATCAAGGAACATGATTTTTCGAATACGGATGACGAGGATGCGTTAGTCAATATAGGTGGCAAAGGTGGTGCTTTTGATGAGACACTCTACGAAATGCTGTTAGACTTACGAAAATCAATTTCCAAGCAACGAAACATTCCACCATTCGTTATTTTTCAAGAGCAATCGTTGAAAGATATGTGCTTTCAATACCCAATTACTATTGATGAATTAACGCATATTCAAGGCGTAGGAACAGGAAAAGCCGCGCGCTATGGTCAGCCGTTTATCGAATTGATACATGTGTATGTGCACGACAATGATATTGATCGTCCTCAAGACATGGTAGTTAAATCATTGGTCAATAAATCGGTCCTCAAAGTTCAGCTGATACAAAATATTGATCGTAAACTTCCATTAGAAGATATCGGTCGATCGCAAGGAAAATCAATGAATGAAGTGATTGAAGAACTAGAGGCGATCGTATCATCAGGTACGCGAGTAAATATTGGTTATTACATTGATGATATTCTCGATCCTGAAAACCAGGAAGAAATATTTGATTACTTCAGTGAAGCAGAAACCGATGATCTAATTACGGCATATAAAGAATTTGATGGCGATTACAACGAAGAAGAACTTCGTTTGATGCGGATCAAATTTATGAGCGAAATGGCAAACTGATTCGAGAATATATTAGATTCTCTTTCTAAATTGAAAAAGGCGGACGAATCCATTGGAAAGTAGTTCCTCCAATTGCAAGTCGGTTGAAGTTAATGTCAGAATTCGATAAGTTGATATTATTGAATCTCCCGTTGCGTTATAGCAGGTTAAGTTCTCACCTTTATTGGTTAGTTCATAAATGCCTTTCCGTTGAAATGATAAAGTATCTGTATTTTCCCAAAATAGGAGACGAAATTGATACTCATTGTATTTAGGTTCTTTAAAATTGAGTTCACCCTCAAAAGATGGAAATACCGTCCAACCTTCAGCTGAAGTTATTTTGAACGAGGATAAGTCCCAATCGCCCTCAAGTTTGTTTGCAGTCCTGTTCTCTTTTGAACAGCTGTAAAGAAAAGAAATCGATAATATTATGTAAAATACAACCTGTTTCATACATTAATCAATGAGGCTAGGGCCAGTGCTTGCATACCTGTTATCATCGATTCTTCATCGATATCAAATTTAGGGTGATGCACTCCGTGAACAATTCCTTTTTCTTCATTTCGAACACCAATTCGAAAAAAACATGCTGGAACCTGATGCGAATAAAATGAAAAGTCTTCAGAGGTCAGTCGAATAGGTAAGTCAACGAGTGATTCACTACCAAAATGCGCTTCAGCTAGTTCTTTCCATTTTCGTGTTACTTCCGGATCATTTTCCAAATAAGGATAGCCTTTACTTATTTCCAAATCTACTGTGGCTCCTTGGCTATTAGCGATATGATGTATTTGGTGTTCAATTAATGCCAATGCTTCTTTTCGCCACTGTTCGTTCATCGTCCTGAATGTTCCTTTCAATTTTGCAGTTGAAGGGATAACGTTGGTTGCTCCGAGCGCTTCAAAATGCCCAAAGCTTAATACACAGGGAATTGAAGGATCACATTTTCTACTCACGATTTGTTGCAGTTGCGTCACAATTGTTGCTCCAATAAGAATTGGATCGATGCACCGATGAGGTGTTGCTCCATGACCACCTTTTCCGTTAATTGTCAAGTGAATTTCATCGCATGATGCCATGTAAAGTCCTTCTTTAAAGCCTAACATTCCAACTGGTAAATCAGGAAAAACATGCAATGCAAAAATGGCTTTTACCGCAGGATTATCTAATACTCCATCAGCAATCATAAGTGTTGCTCCACCCGGATTTTTCTCTTCACCAGGTTGAAAGATGAGTTTGATGGGGGTAGGGAGTTTATCTTTTATTTCAAAAAGTAACTCAGCAGTGCCTAATAAAATTGCCGTGTGCACATCATGGCCACACGCATGCATAATTCCTTCTCGAGTAGAACGATACGAAACGTCATTTTCCTCAACGATAGGTAATGCGTCTAAATCAGCACGCAACGCAATACATGCATCTTGCTCACTGTGTTGCTTACCTCTAATTATGGCAACTACACCTGTTTTACCTATGTCTTTTGTAAAAGGGATCCCCAATTTTGTTAGCTGTTCTGCCACAAAATTCATGGTTTCAACTTCTTGGTATGAAAGCTCAGGGTATTCATGCAAGTGCCTTCGGTATTGCCTGACTTTCTCAAACAAAAGGGTAGATTTTTCTACAATGTAGTGATGTAAATTATCCATCTTGATTTATAGTTTTTATACCGGTTACTATCAATTGGAAGGCAACATAGGCCATGATAATTCCAAAGATCAATTTGACAATTCCCGGGGACATTCTCAAAGAAAGTTTCGAACCAAAAAATCCACCGACAACAAATGCACCAGCGATAATCAATCCATAAGATAAATTGACATTATTCGTTTTCCAATAATTCAATAAGGCCAATCCGACAACGGGTAAAACTAATACTAACAGGCTTGTTCCTTGTGCTTGATGTTGCGTCAATCCGAGAAAAAAAACCAACGAAGGGACAATAATTACACCACCACCAATACCCACAAATCCACTTAGAATTCCTCCAAAGAAACCTATCAAAAGTAAAATAAGTATGGTCATAGGTGCAAGTGCCATAATTCCACAAAGTTAATGAATCGAACTATTGAACTAACATATTACATCCCCTGAGGTCAGAATGATCAAATCGGCCCATTAATTGAAATGCATCTGCATGTTGTCTTCCCAAATCTTGCGTGGCAATAAATGAACAACTGTGAATATTGGCTAAGTCGATCACATTTATCCCACCTGTTTTACCACTTGGCACGAATGCAAAAGGATCATTGACATCCCTCATTAGTACTTTCATCCACTTGGGCGTTTTAAATTGTTCGTTACCCGAGCTGTAAGCCTGCGAAAGAAGTTCAGTCATTCCATATTCAGCGGCGATTTCCTTAACACCAAATTGTGC
>CANHQC010000164.1 GCA_947462695.1 Flavobacteriales bacterium
GAAAAATTGAGCTTCATCAATCGCTACCACCTTCTCTTTTGCCCAAGTGGTAAGGATCTCATCCGAATGTCGAACGGGAATAGCTTTTAACGACGTTCCTTGGTGACTGACTACATCTTCCTCATGGTAGCGGTCATCAATAACAGGTTTAAAAAGTAAAAGGGGTTGATTGGCAAATTGAGCGCGGCGCAATCTTCGGATCAATTCCTCCGTTTTTCCTGAGAACATCGAACCACAAACGACTTCTATCCATCCATTTTGTCGGGTCTCATTAGGGAATTGCTCTAAAAACATGATTTGTTCAACTTTTGGTTATTAACAACGATCGGAAAATAAGTTTCTCTGTATAGTTTACCAACAGTGCACTCGACAGATAACTTTGCAACTAAATTGGTGAATTCCATGCGATCGTTCAAGCATACGTTAGCAACTTCAGCCAATTGTTGAAAAATCGAAAACACGAAACAATAGGAAAATGAATATTAGCGCATTATTGAAAGAACTTACGCGACATCAAGAACAATTAGAGAAAGGGAACTTACACCTTGAAGATTTGAACCAACTCGTTCAACTTTCGCAAGAATTACTTGAGCGCTATACGATTTTACGCTACAAAGCGTACGAAGGAAATGAAATTAGTGAGGAAGAAATTCCTGAGGCAACTGCTTCACCGGCAATCGATGAAGAAATTATGGAAGAACCGACCTTGGTTCATGTAATTGAGGCGCCTGAAGAGCTTGAAGAGGAAGAAATTGACATAGAACTCGAAAAAGAGGAACCAGTTGCGTTTGACTTTAGTTTGTTTGATGACACATCGAATGACGTTCAGGAAACTGAGCTAGAAGAAGACGCCGTTGAGCATGTGTCAATTAGTGCCGTAACGGAGGAAGATGAAGGAATCACAGAGCAGATAATCACTATGGAACAGGTGATTCAGACACCAACTGCCGACGAAAACAAAGCCTTTATCAAGCAATTTTCTACTATTGAATCCGGATTTTTCAACCAGATTGGCATGTCCCGACTAGATTCGTTGATTGGTTCATTTGGATTAAACGAGCGCCTGCAATACATCAACGAATTATTTAATGGTTCTAGCGAAGCCTTTTCTGATGCGGTTAAACGATTAGACAACTTGGGCTCATACCAAGACGCACTGATTGAAGCGTCTAAATTTGCACACGAATACAATTGGGATTTAGAAAGCGAAACGGTAGAAGAACTGGTGATAAAATTGAAGCGCAGACATGGGTAGAATTTTCCTTGTCCTTTTTTCTTTTTCTTTTTTACTTACACAAGCACAAACGCCCCAGGAACGTGCATTCGCTAAAGAGCTGTGTTCTCCAGAATTTCATGGCCGAGGTTATGTTGACAAAGGTGATTCACTTGCTTCCGAGTACATCGCCAAGGCGTTCGAACAAGCAGGTGTACGCCCCATTAAAAAATCCTATTTTCAATCGTTTACGCATCAAGTAAATACATTTCCTGGGTCCTGTTTAATTGCAAATAATAACCGGACATTAACTCCTGGAGTGCATTACCTCGTTGATCCGTCAAGTGGAGGTGCAAAAATGACGTTACGGCCATCTGAATTTCCATTAGATGTGCTAATGGATCCTAAAAAAATTCAGCAGGAGGTCATTCGACTACTAAGCGCTAAGAAGTACAACTCACTCCTTATAAACACGAAAGGCTTGGGTAACGATACATTAAAACAACTCAACGAATTAGCAAGCTTCCTCGCGGAAGTACTTCCTGTAATCACAATAACAGATAAAAAACTAACCTGGTCAGTTTCAAGTCGGCAACTAAAACACCCGCTCATTCAACTGCACGATTCAGTCTATCAACATTCAAGTGAATTTTCTATTGATATTGAAGCCAGATTGGTTCCAAATTATACCTCACGCAATGTCATCGGTTGGATGAAAGCCAAAAAGAAAACGAATAAAACAATTGTCTTTACGGCGCATTACGATCATTTAGGTCGGATGGGGAGCGAAACGTATTTTCCCGGTGCAAATGACAACGCAAGCGGCACGACAATGCTGATCAGTTTAGCTCATTACTTCAAGGAAAACAGACCAGATGTGAATGTTGCTTTTATCGCGTTTGCTGGTGAAGAAGCAGGATTATTGGGCTCGAAGTATTTTGTTGATCACCCATCAATTCCATTAAATGACATCCAATTTGTACTGAATCTTGACATCATGGGAAGCGGTGAAGAGGGAATAACTGTAGTGAATGCCACGTTACATCCTGAAGCGTTTTCTACTTTAACGAATATAAACACCGTTGGAAATTACCTAAAAGCGATCAAGTCACGCGGTCCAGCAGCAAATTCCGACCATTATTGGTTTACACAGAAAAAGGTTCCTGCGTTTTTTATTTATACCATGGGGACAAACAAGCATTACCACGATGTGTTTGACACCTACGATGAATTGACGCTTTCGACGTTTAATTCACTTAAGGCAATGCTAATTGACTTCAGCAAAGCGTATTTGTTCAAGCTTTGAGTAATTTTGTAACCTCTGCTGCACAATTGCGTAAGAGCCTCGAACGAAAACGATAACCATTCACATGTCTATTAAGTCGCTTTACCAGAAAAAGTGGATTAGAATTCCCTATCTCATCATTCTTTATGCCTTTGCCGCTTACGGCGCTTTTCTTGTCCTCACCTACGTGGCCATGAAATTCCGTTGGACAAACGAAGCCGGGAGTGTCGATGCCAACAACCGCTATTTTCAAGCGATGCACGATAAATACAACAAAGATTTCAAAGTTGATAGTGTTTCAATGCGTAAAAACCGGTACGAAGTATTGAACCGTATTTTGTTGCTGAACGAATATTTCCCAAAGAATGCAGAGTATATTCTTACCGCCTATAAGCAGACGAATGATGAACGCATTGCCCTGAAAATGTTGGATGCCGTTGATTTACAATTGAAATCGAATGTAGAATACCAAGAAGAGAAAGGAAAGTTAAAAGAGCGAACTCAAGCCAACCAACAAAAGGTTTCAGGTTTAACTGCATTTGAATGGATGAACATTGAGGAATGGCAACATTTTAAAGTCGCGATTTCAAAAGATAAAAAATGGATTGATTCAGCAGCGAAAGTCACGGGGGTGGAAGCACGTTACATTGTTTCGTGTTTGGTAGGCGAACAAGTGCGCTTATTCAATTCAAGACGCGAACGGTTCAAACACCTCGTGGCTCCTCTCAAAACATTGGCTCTTGAAGCAAACATGTCTTATGGTGTAACTGGCATTAAAGACCACACCGCCAGAGCCATTGAATCCTATCTAAAAGATACAAAGAGTCAATATTATTGTGGGAAAAAGTATGAGCACTTATTGGATTTCGATTCCACGCAGGTTTTTGCAGTCAATTCATACAACGACACATTGAATCTTCGACTTCGACGACTTGTGCAATTTGACAACCATTATTATTCGTACTTATATACAGCGTTGTTCATAAGGCAAATTAACATGCAATGGGAACGTGCTGGATTCCCAATAGATGATCGTCCTGAAATTTTCGCCTCTTTGTTTAATCTCGGATACAATAAATCCAAACCAAAAAAATACCCAAGTGTTGGTGGATCTGAGTTCAACATTCGAGATAAGAGACATACCTTTGGCGCTGTTGCATTTGATTTTTACTACTCGGGTGAATTGTGCGATATGTTTCCTTTTCAAGCGGTACATTTTGCACCATAAAAAGGAATTTGGGTAGGTACACCCACACTGCTCAAATCAATTTTAATCACTAAATTGGTTCACTAAATTGTTAACCATGCGCGTGTTATTGGTGCTCCTTTTTACTGGAGTAGTTTATGGAATCTTTGCCCAGCCATACGGAGGTACTGAAAAGGTAAAAATAAAAGACTTTACGCCAAAGGCCGCTCAGTGCACTCCGCCAACGACAACGACGTTCATGCAATTGAACAACGTGCGAGCAATGGTGCATACTGCTGGTAACTTATGGCAAATTCCTGGTCAAAACTTCTCTCAATACGAGATTCCGAAGAATTCAGGTATTATGGCACTTTTTACCGCTGCTCTTTGGTTGGGAGGTACAGATGTCAACAACCAGTTAAAATTAGCGGCTTTGCGTTACCGAAATGGACAGGACTATTGGACAGGTCCACTTTCAAAAGTTTTTGCCGAAACGAACTACGAGAATTGTGCGAAATACGATCGCCATTTCATTACAACCCAAGATCAAGTCCGAGAATTTACCGCTTGGTATCAGGCTGGAATCGATGATGCAGAAAACGGTACATCAACCCAAGCTGAATTATTTCCTGATTATACCGTTCCTCAAATAATTAAAGAATGGCCGGCTCATGGTGATGTCTCTCAAGGACAAGATTATTACCTCGCCCCATTTTTCGATTACAACGAGGATGGTTCATACGACTGGCGTGATGGAGATTATCCTTTTCATGACATTTACAGAAAAAGAGACTGCACGAATGACCGAAAAGTATTGCTCTACGGAGACATGAACTTCTGGTGGGTCATGAACGATAAAGGAAATATCCATACGGAAACCGGTGCTGATCCCATCGGAATGGAAATTCGCGCACAAGCTTTTGCCTTTGCCTCAAATGATGAGATCAATAACATGACATTTTACAACTACGAGCTGATCAACCGTGGAACACAGACTTTATTCAATACATATTTCGGCTTTTTCACCGATGGTGCACTTGGCGATCCTTATGATGACTACGTCGGTTGTGATGTCAATCGTGGATTAGGTTATTATTACAATGGAGACAACGTGGACAGTGAAAACTCCGGATTCAAAGGATACGGTACTACTCCACCAGCCGTTGGTGTTGATTTCTTCGAAGGTCCGTATCAAGACAACGATGGAACTGACAATGCCTTCGGCATAGGAACAGACGAAGCACTCAATGGAATTGGCTACGGTGACGGAATTGTGGACAATGAACGCTTCGGGATGCGCCGATTTTTATATTATTCCAACATAACGAATGGAGCAAATCCCAATCAAACGGATCCAATAACAGCTTCAGATTACTACAACTATTTGCGCGGGTATTGGAAAGATGGTTCGCCATTCTATTACGGCGGAAGTGGACACATTTCTGACAGTGAAGCAGACCCTTCTATTCAATGCGACTTTATGTTCCCGGGC
>CANHQC010000165.1 GCA_947462695.1 Flavobacteriales bacterium
TACGTATGCTAAATTCAGTTTATCCAAAAATATATTTGCTAACTCTGCTTCCGTTTGTTCTTTTACAACTTGAATCGCACTGTTCTTAGATAATCTTGAGTAAATATATACTTCTTCACACTTTATCAATAATTTAGAACTTCTCGATTCTAAATTAAAATCCATATTTGGCAATATAACTATTGGGAATTCAAGCCCTTTTGATTTATGACCAGTCATAATAATAATGGCGTCTTTATTTTCAGGAACTTGAATCGATGTAAATTTTCCTTTTTTATCGTATTCTTCTACAAAAAAAGTCAAATCTGGTCCAAATTGATTATCAAAGCTAAACGCTAAATCCAATAGATTATGTAAATAAGGATTTGCGATTTCATTTAATCCAAACAATACCAATGTTTTTTGAATCAACGCATAAATTGATTCATATTTGAAATAAAAAATCTGTTCATTCTCAAAATATTCTAAAATAAAACTGTTTAAATTCTCATCGTTTGTTATTGGCACAATGAATTCACTATAAAAATCTAGAAATCGTTTTGTTTCTAATTGACCTTTAGGATGTATCCGTAATCGAAGGTAAGCCATTACTAGTTTAACATAATAATCAGAATCAACCAATAAACTATCTGCTGAAACTACTTTATATTTTTTTGACAATTCTATCGCCCATTGATTGCATTCCTTCTTGGTATTCCCTAAAATACAGATGTCACCAGGATTAAAATTATCGGATAAACAACTCTCAATCCATTCATTCAGGTATTCAATTTGAAATTTTAATTGTTCTTTCTCTTCTACTATTGAAACAACTTCTACATATCCCCCATCTTTTCCCGCTGGGATCTGGATTTCAGACGAATAAAACTTTGATTTTTCTTGGTCTAATTCATTTTTTATCACAGAAAAGAAACTATTATTAAATTCTACAATTTCTTTTTGTGATCTATAATTAGAAGCTAAATTTTGTAAATCTCCATGGTAATTAAACAATTCTGATTTTAGCTCAATTTCCGGATTTCTTTCAGGATTGTAAATTCTTGGTAATTCAATAAACTGTTCTGCTAATCCATTTTTAAATCGATAAATCGACTGTTTTGGGTCGCCGACGATTAAGTTTTCATATTGATAAGACAAAGATTCTTCCATTAATGGTATGATATTCATCCATTGTAAACGTGAGGTATCTTGAAACTCATCTAACATATAATGTTTGTAGCGATTCCCTAAACGTTCGTAAATGAATGGAGCTTTTTCTTGCTGAATGAGTTCTGAAATCAACTTATTAAACTCTGATATTCTTATGATATTTTCTTTGTCTCTGATTGTATCGATATCCTTAGCAATCAATTGCAATAATGAAAGATTGAAAAAATCTTTCATTATTTCTTTTAGCAGATGGTATTTCTGAATTTCTTTTTTGTAGAACTGATGAAATTTATGTGTTTCTTGTATGAGATTTTCTGGCATCACTTGTCCTTTTCCAACTGGTTTTTCAATCAGTTCCAAATGTGCTTCTGTAAAAAAACCTCCTTCATAACCATTTTGAGTTAATAGTTTTTCACTGTCAAGTTTCAGATAGGCATTTGCATTTCTAGTTTTTCCTGGAAGTTTATCCGAGTCTACTTCTTTAAAAAGAGCATATAGTTTAGCTGCCTTCTCGTGAATAACATCATTTATATTTTCAAGTTCATGCTTAATTTCTTTCAATCGCTCATTTGAATAATCTGAATTTATGAGTGTATCAATGTCCGAGATATATTTTTCATCCGTTAATAAAAAAGCGAATTTCTTTAATTCATTTTGAAAATTCCAAGACTCTTCTTCTTGTAATTTTTCTTTAGCATAATTCAACATCAATTTCGTCAACTCTGGAGCTTCCTTAGCGTCTAATTGATCTACTAATTGATCTACCGCTTGACTTAACACTTCCGATTCATCCAAAACAATTGTAAAATCATTCGAAAGATTTAATTCTTTTGAAAATGAACGTATTAATCTTAAATTAAATTTATCAATGGTTAAAATTTGAAAATCTTCGAAATGATGAAGTATGTCTTTTAATACTTGTTTCGATTTGAAACTTATTACTTGCTCCGTAAGACCTGTTTCTTTTTGTAGTGAATTAATTAAATCTTTCTTTTTTTTGTTTTTATCTTCATTATCAAAAGTACCAGACAACAAATCTAATGCCCCAACTATCCTAACTTTCATCTCATTTGCCGCTTTATTCGTAAAGGTCATCGCTAAAATGTTAGCAAAAGTTGATTTTTTGGTATCATCTAACAATAGCGACAAATACTTTAAGACTAAGCTATACGTTTTTCCACTACCCGCTGAAGCGTTTAATACAATTAAAGATTTACTTTCATTTTCCATTATATAAATATAACTCTTACAAACGAAAAAAGGAAGAACTAAATTCTTCCTTTTTTCGTTAATGTGATTTGCCTACTATCTTATCAAATTCGCGACACCGATTTTCGAGTGTCGTTTTTCTGTTTTCTTTTCCTTGAATTCCAATTTCCAAGTGTAGGTGTCATTGCCAACAAATGTTCCACTGTAGGTTCCATCCCATCCAATGTTTGCATTGTGACTTTCAAAAACTAAATCTCCCCATCGGTTAAACACCATGAATGTATAATCCTGCGGATCGTAACCACTTGTGAACACTGGTTGGAAGGTGTTGTTGTTGGCATCTCCATTCGGGGTAAAGGTGTTTGGTACGTAGTAAATCAACTCCTCTGGAATCACAACTTTTCGAACAGCTACATCCGTACAGTTTTGCCCATTCGAGATCGCCATCAAGCGGATATTGTACTCCCCTGGTTTTCCTTCATACGTATACGTTGGATTTACCTCTGTTGATGGAACTCCTCCATCGCCAAAACTCCACATATATCGCAATGCCCTTTCTGATTTGTTCTTTATCTCAACTCGTGGATCGTAGGAGTTCAACTCGTAAGCGCTCACTTCAAAATCAGCCTTTGGGTTAGGTTGTAAATACACTTTTTGATCATAGCTTCTTGAACATCCTTTCTCTGTGGCCTTCATCGTTGCTGTAAAGGTGATCTCTTCTGAATTCTGACTTGAATAAATATGCTCCGTTATCGCATTACCTGTCTTAATTGATCTACCATCTCCAAAGTCCCACTCAACCGTTCTCGAGGAATTCGAATATGCATCTACAAAGGCTACAGTAAGTGGGGAACATCCAATATGACCTACCAACGTAAAGTTTGCCTGTGGAATTGGATTCACCTCTACTATCAAATTCTTATTACTGTAATCACTGTAACACCCTTTGGCATCCGTCACACGATTCATCGTATAAGTCGTTGCTGCTATAGGCTGATCGGTAGCTATCAACAACTGATCACTCACTGCTGTTTTCGCTTTCTTGGGTGAAGATCCATTCGTCGTATAATCAAAAACATAAGGAGAAGTTCCCTTCGTTGCCGTAAAGCCCAATTTCACGCTCTCATCTCCAACACAAACTGCTAGTTTACTGCTCAACAATGTAAAATCTGCCTGCGGTAACTCTAGAACACTCAAACTTGCCTGATCACTCGTGTCACTACACTGACCAGTAGCTACGTCCGTAACAATCACTCTAAAGAGCATCCCTTGGCTCGCTGAAACGATTTTCAATGATTTTGTCGTTGCATCTGCATACTGCGTTGTATTGGTGATATTATTCCATATAATACCTCCATTCGAACTCTGCTGCCATTGGTAACTACCCGTTGGACCATTGAAATTCACATCCACATCCATGGTAACAGCATCCCCATAACACACCTCTTGGGTTGTTGGAGAAACTAAAAATTCCGGTACTATACAATCACTAGTAAACGTATTTGCATTTCCGTATGCATAACATTGTGAAGCATCGCCTTGTTTTACTCGCACCTGAACCAAGACCTTCGAATTCTTACGTAAATTCGGGATAGTCATCGTTGTCGTTGGAGCAACTGTATTCCCCACCAAGGTGTAACTCGTTGGAGTTCCATCTGCTTTTTGGTAAGCGTAGAATACGGAATACTCCGTTGCACCTACTACCTGTTGCCAACTTATATCTACTGTATTCATCGTCGCGTCCACGATAGTTACCTGTGGTGCTTGCAATGGTTTAACTCCCAATCTAAAGCTCTTTGCTACCCCTGGACAACCATCCAAGGTTGGTTTTACAGTCACCAATGAATACAATGTGTTCGAAGTCGTATTTGCCGCTAAAAACGATGGAATCGGTCCCTGACCAAAAGATACAGGATAACCCAAGGTAACATCACTCACCTTCCAATCGTAAACCGTATTTGCCGATGTTGGTATACTCGAGAACAAAACCGCTTGCGTCATCGTATTGGCACAGAAATTCATGTCAACAGGAACGATCATATCAGGTGTTGGTTTCACTCGTACCTCTACAACAGAGCGCTCTCCCTCACATCCATTGATGCTTTGCGCCACGTAATAATTCTGTGTACCACTCTGTGTGGTGGAAACCACTGGTTGCTGACTCAAGGCACTACCAGAAGTTTTTTGTAAATACCACATTAAGTTCGATCCAACTACCACCGTGGACAATAACTTCGAAACATCGTTTGGACAATACTCAAAGTTCGATTGTACAATCGGTGCCGCTGGTACGTTTCTAACGCTCACCTTGACTACTCTACTCAATACCTCACAACTACCCGATTGGTGTTCAATCACACATCGGTACTGCGTACCATCCAAATCCTTAGCAATGCGTGGTATACGTAGCGTTCCGCTCTGAGCTCCACTGTACTTACCTGATAGCTCATCCACTGCCACCCATTGATTGCTAGTAGCATCAAACACCTGCCATTGGTAACTGTCCGTAGCACTTGTGCTTGTCGTAACTTTCAATACGGCATCACTGTTCTCACACACTGAAGTATCTCTTGCCTGAGAAGTCAATACAGGAGTATCCACTACCTCTAATCGAACTTTCTCATTAGAAATCAATCGATTACACAACGGAAGTTTGTCATAAGACACACTCAATAACTCCACCCACAGACTTCCTGTATAATTTCCTGGTATCGTAATCGATGCTTGATCCTTACCAAGTAACGTTGCTTGTTGGTAATCTGATGATATTACTCCCCCATCCGTTTTAATGCGGTAGGTAAATAA
>CANHQC010000166.1 GCA_947462695.1 Flavobacteriales bacterium
CCGATGTTATTAACATTCATTTTCGGAATCTCTTTAATACCAATCATTAGCGGCTTTTTCAACATACCTGTGAAAGATATTCACACTTAAATTGACTTTCAAATCTCTTTAACGGTAATAAGCGCTATCGCCTCGTTCTCCAGCTCTATTTTCAACAATTATCCATTAAAATTAAGCCGATTGCGAACCAAAGTCAATGAAAAAAAATCGTTATTTTGAACAAGCCAATGTGAATAGATTGGCAAACCCTTTATACCAACGCTAAACCGCTTAAAATGCAACACATTTATTCAGTCATTCAGTCTTTTATTTCGCTTGTTTATCCAATGCAATGCATTGTGTGCTCCGGCGAGGTGTTCATTGATAACAGTGCTATTTGCCCGATCTGCCTTGACGAATTACCTTATACCTATTTTGAGCAATCCAACACCGATCATCCTATGGATCGCATGTTTTATGGTCGATTGCCGACCCAATTTACTTTCGCACTATTGTTTTTTGAACAAAACGGTCCGACTCAACCAATACTTCATGCCTTAAAATATGGTGCGAGAAGAAATGTTGGAAAGCAATTGGGGGAACGAATCGCTCACCGCATAGCTCATTTGCATTCAATAGATCCAATCGATGCGCTAATTCCAGTTCCGATTCATCCTAAAAAGGCTTTTACGCGCGGATACAATCAAAGTGAGTTTATTGCAAAAGGTGTTGGCGCTGTTTTACATATTCCAGTCCAAACCAAATGGGTGGTGAAATGCCGCGCCACGGAAAGTCAAACACGGAAAAATCGCTTCTTAAGATGGGACAATGTGGCTGATCAATTTGAAAGTAGAATAAATGGTACTTTTGCCGGACACATTGCCATTGTGGATGATGTATTAACCACAGGAGCAACAATTGAAGCAGTCGTGAAGTCGATTCGGTCGAAAAATGAGCACATTCGGATTAGTATTGTAACATTGGCAATCACCACATGATCAAAAAACATTTTCTAGTCGTAGGTGGTGGGGTAGGCGGACTGTTTATTGCGAAGAAACTTTCTGATGCCGGACATGCCTTTACGTTGATCGACAATGCGGAGAACAAGAGTTCGGCTGTTGCGGCAGGATTGATCAATCCATTGGTGTTCAGGCGAATGACTCTTTCCTGGCGTACGGATGAGTTTATACCTAAGGCAGTTGAGGAGTATAGGTCCATAGAGCAAGAAACGGGGAGTTCCTTTTTTCATGCACTTAACATCCGTCGCTTGTTTTCATCGGAACAGGAGCGTCAATTTTGGATCGACAAGCATAAGTTACCGGAATTTTCGCCCTATATGAATCCACTTACAGCTGAGGATGATACGTATGCTAAAGCGAAAAACGATTTCGGAACCGGCCGCGTGAAACAGGCATTTTATGTGGACACGGTAACGTTTATTGCTAAAGCAAAAGAGTGGTTAGCAACTAAAGGTGAAGTCGTCAAGGAACAATTGAACTATGCGGACATCGATCCTGTTCTTGCTTCGTTCAAGGGGAAATTGTATTCGGGCATCATCTTTTGTGAAGGCGTATATGTACGCGAAAATCCGTGGTTTAATTTCTTGCCTGTCAGTTCAACGAAAGGTGAGGTGCTGACAATTTCATCCAACGAACTTCCTGAACACGAATCGCTAAATCGAAAGTGTTTTGTCTTACCATTGGGTGAAAAATCGTTCAAAGTTGGATCAACCTATGTTTGGAATACCTACGATGATCTCGTCACAGAAGAAGGAAGAAAACAACTACAAGAAAACCTAAAATACATAACAGATTCTTCCTGTGAAATAATCAATCAGCAGGCCGGAATGCGTCCAACAACGGTCGATCGCAGGCCCTTCATAGGGAAACATCCGGAATTTGATAAGCTATTTGTTTTGAATGGATTAGGGACTAAAGGTTACCTGCTTGCCCCGCTTCTAAGCGCCGAATTGTGTAGTTGGTTAGATGGGAAAAGTGAGCTTCATCCGGAAGTCACATTGGATCGGTTGATAAAATGATCGAATTACAGTACACATTGCTTATTTTTGTAAAAAATTGTTTAAACACGTAAAGTCAATTCATATGTATCCACCAGAATTAGTACAACCAATGAAAGACGACCTCACCAATGTGGGATTCCGTCAATTAGTAACAAGTGATGAAGTTGACCAGGCCATTCAATCGTCTACAGGCGCACTATTGGTCGTTGTAAATTCAGTTTGCGGATGTGCAGCTGGAAATATGCGACCTGGAGTGAAATTGTCGCTTCAATCTGACAAAAAACCTGCTGGATTAGCAACTGTGTTTGCAGGTGTTGATGGTGAAGCTACGGCGCAAGCGAGAAAATATTTCTTGCCTTATCCTCCATCATCGCCATCTATCGCGCTTTTCAAAGACGGAAAACTGGTTCATTTCCTAGAGCGTCACCACATCGAAGGAGGCACAGCACAAATGATTGCTGATAACCTGACAGAGGCCTACAACGAATTTTGTTAGTCGGAAACGAAAGAAACGAAGACCCTTAAATAAAAATGGGCGATTTTCACAAATCGCCCATTTTTTTTTAGCTGTTTTATTAGAGTATTACAATTCAAATTTAATTCCTTGAGCCAATGGAAGGCTGTCTGAATAATTGATTGTATTCGTCTGCCTTCTCATATATACTTTCCAAGCATCTGAACCCGACTCACGACCACCTCCTGTTTCCTTCTCTCCACCAAATGCACCGCCAATTTCAGCTCCGGAAGTACCAATGTTGACATTCGCAATTCCACAATCTGATCCCGCTTGTGATAAGAATGCTTCGGACTCTTTCAAGCTATTGGTCATTATTGCGGATGACAATCCTTGCGGCACACCATTTTGAAGTTTAATGGCATTTTCTACACCACCTGAATACTTCATGATATAAAGGATAGGCGCAAACGTTTCGTGTTGAACGATTTTAAAGTGATTTTCCGCTTCAACAATTGCTGGTTTCACATAACATCCTGATTCGTAACCTGCTCCAGTAAGTAAGCCGCCTTCAACGAGAATGTTTCCTCCTTCTGCAACTGCTTCTTTCAATGCGTTCAAGTACATATCAACTGCAGCTTTATCGATAAGCGGTCCAACGTGATTGGATTGATCCAATGGATCGCCGATTTTGATTTGCTTGTAGGCGCTAACCAATGCTTCCTTCACCTTATCGTAGATTTCTTCGTGAATGATCAATCGACGAGTAGAAGTGCATCGTTGTCCGGCTGTACCAACTGCGCCAAATACTGCTCCTGGAACGACCATTTTCAAGTCAGCTGAAGGCGTAATGATGATTGCGTTGTTTCCTCCTAACTCGAGTAATGAGCGACCTAATCGAGCACCAACCGCAGCTCCAACAGATTTACCCATGCGTGTAGATCCGGTTGCTGAAACAAGTGGAACACGTGTGTCTTCAGCCATAAGTTTACCGATTTCAGGTCCACCGATCACCAAATTGGAAACGCCTTCCGGAACGCCATTCGCATCGAAAACTTCTTTCGTGATCTGTTGACAAGCGATTGCCGTAATTGGCGTTTTTTCTGATGGTTTCCACACGCATACATCACCACAAACCCAGGCAAGCGCTGTGTTCCAGTTCCATACAGCAACTGGGAAATTGAATGCAGAAATAATGCCTACTATACCAAGTGGATGGTACTGTTCGTACATTCTGTGTCCTGGTCGTTCTGAGTGCATGGTTAATCCGTACAACTGTCGGCTTAATCCAACAGCGAAGTCACAGATGTCAATCATTTCTTGTACTTCTCCCAAACCTTCTTGCAGCGATTTCCCCATTTCGTAAGAAACAAGTTTCCCCAGTGGCTCTTTGTAGAAGCGAATGCGCTCTGCCAATTGACGGATAATTTCACCGCGTTTTGGTGCGGGAATCATTCGCCACTCTTTGAATGCTTCTTGTGCTTTCAGTATAACAGCTTCGTAATCAGCTTCGGTTGCCGCCTGAACGGATGCAATTAATTTTCCATCTACAGGAGAAACGGAATCGATTCGTTCTCCACGTGTTTTAAACCATTTGCCTCCTGTGGAAGCGCCATTGTTAAGCTCTTCGATTCCAAGTTGTTCAAGAATCGCCTTAATGCCTACTTCTGCTGCTATATCTGCCATACGAAAATTGATTAATTATGGTGCAAAAGTACAGTAATTTTTGGCTTTTAATGTATCCGATAAGACGCTCAGCTTTTTTTCTGATGCTTAGTTGATTTTGGCACGGTTTTCATTCAACGATTGTGTATTTTTGAAAAAACAATGACTATGTCACTTCAAACCATTCTCCTGTTCGTTGGGTTAGCTGTAAGCTCATGCGCAGTAATCCGTTCAGAGCAGAAAAATAAATCGGTACAGCTTGTCGTTCAAACGCATACGCCTTATTGTGGTGGTGCTTATCCAACTCCTGAAATGGCAAAAGGGAGTTATACACCGCAGTCTGGTCAACGGTATGTTTTATTGAAAGGTACTACGTATTCAAGTTCCTCGACAATTATTCAAACCATTCAGTTGGATGGTCAGGGAGCGGTGAACTTGGCATTGCCTGCTGGAGATTACTTGCTGGTTCATCCCGATAAGCAATTAACGTTTAATGCGTTTTTGAAGAAATACCAACCTGCAAATGCAAACGAGAAGAATTCGCAAGGGAAAGAATGTTATGAAAAATGGTATGCTTCTCCTGATTTCACTTTTCATGTGTCTTCCGATACAACGCTGCAATTCACGCAACGATCGTCTTGTTTTACAGGAACCAACCCGTGTTTGATTTACACCGGACCTTATCCTCCTTGATGCCTACCAAAAGACAGTAAGTTTTCCTGTCGTTTTACCGCTTTCCAATAATGCATGTGCTTTGGCTAGTTTTTCATGCGAAAATGTACCTCCAACTTGCGGTTGAATGATGCCCTCAGCATGTAACTTAACGACTTCGTTTAAGCAATGACTCATCATATCCGGACGGTGATCGGCGATTTTCAGCATGTTCACACCTAATACACTCCGTGAGGTCATCAGCAAGCCAATGGGAAGCATAGCCCCCATTTTTCTTAAGAAATTCAAGGTCGACAAGATGCCCCACTTTCCTTGACCGAGTTCTGAACCGCCAAATAACATTAATCGTCCACCCGGCCGCAAAAGGGC
>CANHQC010000167.1 GCA_947462695.1 Flavobacteriales bacterium
AAAAACAATCTTTAATCTGAAAAATCGATAATTATTATGTCTGTAAAAACTTTCTATGTTAGTTTTCATGATTAAATTTCCTTGAAAATAATTCACTTTTAACACCCATTGAAGTAATCCAGTTTTCAGACTTGAACTCCACTATGAAGATCAATGTTGAACGACTATTTTTGTATGATTCACACCAGTTGTTCCTTGAATCTGAATGAAATAAACACCATTACCAAAAGTTGAAACATCAAAACTACAGGTGGCATTTTCAATAGAACCCTCCAAAACCAATTGACCTTTCGTATCGATCAATTTAACTGTCGGGTTATCAATAGTCGCAATATGGATGTTGACAAGATCATTTGCCGGATTTGGATAAACCAGAATAGGTTGGTCATTGTCAGCTTCATCCAAAGAAGATGTTTCATCTTTTAAACAGCGGATAGGAAGTCCGGTCAGAATATGACTGTCGCTTGTATATGCCGCTTGACTATCATAACCTACTAATATAATAGAGGAACTCTGAGCATCAACAGAAGTTGATGACCATACATATGCCATGTAAGATAAATTCTCATAGAAACCATTATTATTTGCTCTCCAGCCGGATGGCAGTAAGGTGAAGCCACTTGAATTATCAGCTCCTGTATTTGGAGATAACCAATGTGCGAACCCAGCCTCTTTTAATTTTCCTCCCGCTACAGCATTGCCGCCTAGAAAAGTGATAAGTTCCTCCCACTCGGTGATGGATGGAACATGGTAACCTGTTGGACAAACATTTCTAGAATTATTTACAACATACCAGTTATACAAGTTGCCATAGTCATTTGAATTCGTGATATCTCCCTGGTAATAACAATAGGCCGCCTGTGTTTGTGATGACCACTGAGTATCATCAAGAACGAGCGCAATGGGATTCTGATCATTGAACTTGGTGACTTTTAAATTTTCTCCCATCCAAACTTGATTTCCAATGGATACAGTGCTGTAGGTATTTCCGTCGATGTCGGATACCGTTTGACTAGATACTGTACTCAGATCTAAAAACATAAAACTTAAAATAATCAGGCTAATCTTCATGGTTTTGAACTTTACATGGTTTGAGTTTCATTTTTACTATAAAAAAAAGAGTTTAAATGAGTATTTAAAATTTTATTTTTACCTTTTATTATATCTCATAGAAGTATTTAAATACATAAAACAGAATAAATGTTAGTTAGAATTTAGGTGGATATTAATCATGATTAGATGAAAGATTCAAAAGACAACCTTCACACCCTTATTCATTCGCTGACGCCGACAGAGAAACGCTTTTTTAAACGCTTTGTCAAATCAAGAAAAGCAAAGGATAACGATTACTTGAACTTGTTCAATGTGCTCAACATTATGCCTCGCTATACTAAGGAAATACTTTTGGAAAAAATTGCAGGTTACAATTTTAGTGGGCAACTAGAGGTAAAGAAGCATTATTTATTTCAGCTTATTTTGGATTCCCAAAGGCAATACAGGGATGTCACATTAGCAATGCATAATGCCCTCGTGGAAATTGATATTTTGATGGATAAAGGGATGTATACCTATGCCTATAAAAGTATCAATAAACGTATTGAAAAAGCAAGAAAGATTGACGATTTCAATTATGAAATTCAGCTGTTGGATAAATTAGTTGTTCTATCTCGCTTCTACCCGCAGATAAACACTCGGCAAATTCTAAGTGAACAACAAACAGCTCAAGACCGTAGCCAGAACATTTTACAATACAAGCTGCTTTTTTATGATTTGAGTGATATTGTTGGTCAAAACAGTTTCGTTCGGAATTCGCGTCAGATGCAGCGTCTGGAGCGATTCAAAACAAATAGGTATCTGAATGATTCCTTAGCAGTAAAATCATTCACAGCTCAAATGTACTTTCACCTGTGTAACTATTTGTTCAAAGCAACAATTGGGGATAATTCATCCTGTTACGAGGCAGCTTCGAAAATGCACAGATTAATTAAATCACATCCGGAAGCACTTAATAGTTATAATAAACTATACCTTAGGGCGATTTCGGCAAGATTATCTGCTCTTACCCTATTGGGTTATCGTAAAAAAGAGTTCCAGACGCTCATAAGCGAATTAAAAACCAATTCAATTCGAATAAAAGACAAGGAGTCGCGTAAAATTGCCCAAGCTATTTTTTACGAATTTCAACTCATCTTCTATACAAGAGAAAAGAACTTTAGTAAAGCGGTCGAACTGGTTCAAATTGCTTCGGCATTCGTTAAGGAAAACAATATTCTCAGTGATGGAAATGCCATTAAATATTTGTCGTTTGATATCGCAAAAACGCACTTTATTATCGGCAATTATGCTGAGGCTAATAAGTGGTTTTTGAAGCACACGTATTCAGAAAGTAAAACTAAAAGTTCCGATATTTTTGCCTTTTCCCGAATTTTATCTCTGTTCTGTGATGTTTTTCTAAATGAAACAGAAAATAGTAAATACAATGCCGCCTACCTGAGAAATCACCTTAGTAAACAAGGACAATTGTTTGATTACGAATCGTTTCTTGTGAATAGAATCAGTAAGCATTTTGTTCATTGGAATATACGTTCTCTTCAAGAAAAAATAACTATGCTTCAAACTTTTAAACGAGAACTGAAACAACACCTCGATTCGCCGTGGAAAGGAAATATGATCCTGTATTTTGATTTTGAATGGTGGGTAGAACTGCAATTAGAACATTTAATCGCTGAATCCTAAATATAAGGTGATCCATTCGATGCTCGATTAAGCTGTCAACTTAAGTTAATCAATTCTTAAAAAAATCGAAATAGGTCGTAAAGAAACGTTTCGATAATTCCCAATCATTTGGATCTTAAAATTCTTACGAGATCACATTTAGAACTCCGATTTTGACGTTGAAGGAAATTGTTCGAGAAGTTGGAGCCGTTGAATTTCGGATAGTTTTTATCGTAACGGGCTGCAGCGAAAAAGAGGGGAGTCACTTCTCCATTAATTTTATTTAAATGAAGAGAGCTAAAATTTGTCGGATTGGCATGCAGTGGTGTGACTTTGCTTATTCCAAATACCTCAAACTTTTATTGCCTTATACATTCATTACGTGTATTTTTACGGTCAACATTGAAGCTAAAACTATGAACGCATATGTGAAAATTTTCCTGATTGGATTAAGTCTGACAGGTTTCAATAGCCTCGCCCAGGTTACACCAGAAGAGGAAGAAGAGGATTTCAGCCAGTACGAGCAATTCAGCTTGGATGATTCTGTGAAACGCTACTGTACTCCGAAAGTAGTCGGATTGAGCCCAGCGAAATTGATCACCGTTGGTTATGAAATGGCGTTAGGTCATGACATCAACGCATCGGCTATGGGTATGTTTTCATCGGCACAAACAGGAAATGTTTCGGCTTACCAAGGATTGGTTATTGGTGCGAATTTACCGGTGGTTTCTAACAACGAAATACTGATTAATGTCGGTGGTAATTTCGTGAATTCAGCCTATTCTTTTTCGAACGATACGTTGTCTAATCCATTGTTAAAATCGCTAGAGGGCGGCATTCGAACTGTCGGTTTAAATACCACCATCTTCAAACCGCTAAACCAGAAACATTTTATTTTGGCATTCTTGGCTGGTGAGTACAATGGGAACAATACGTTCACTTCCTGGCACCCGTTTAACTTGTCAAAATTTACGGCTGTAGGTGTTTTTGGGTGGAAATTCAACGACCGTTTTCAATTCGGTATTGGAGCTACTCAAACGTATAGGGCAGGAGGTAAGAGCTTTTTACCGGTCATCATGTACAATTACACCTCTAAAAATGAAAAATGGGGGATTGAGTCACTACTTCCGGCGCGTTTCCACCACAGGTATTCGTTCAACAGACGTACGATGTTGTTAACCGGTTTTGAAATCGTTGGTGCGAGTTATCACTTAGCTAACCGCGATGGATTTTTCCCAACAGGAACAACTACTGTCGGAGATGTAACGGATTACAACAGTGATTTGCTTGAACTTCGCAGATCTGAAATTCGTTTGCGATTGGATTTTCAGCGTGCACTAACTGATTTCATCTGGATCAGTGCACAAGCGGGATACATCATCAATTATAATTTCAACCTAGACAGTGGGAACTTCTACCGAGGATTCGGCAGCGATCGACCAATGTTGATGGAAAACGATGTGACAAGCGCTCCTTATTTTCAGCTGACGTTGAATTTAGTCAGTCCTTGATACGTTAGGATATCTTATTAATTAGTGCATAAAACAACAAGGGGCTACCGATATCGATAGCCCCTTGTTATTGGAATTAACTTGATTATTGTTTCAATCGTTTCCACGTATCTGTTCTACCGATCATCGAAACACCGATATATCCTCGAACGTCAATGGTATTTTTGTCGGTTAATTTTACAGTACAACTGTACGTGCTTCCGTTTTCAGGGTCGTATATCGTACCGTTTTCCCACGTTTTCTTGCCTTTATATTCGAAATCTTTTAAGATTTTATACCCCAACAATGGCGTGTCGTGCATTTTAGCGTCTGGATTGTTTTTATCGCGCTTTTTCGTTCCGTCTGGATAGTTCGGTTCTTTCAACCACACAATTTTTCCGTAATACTTTGTTCCAACTTTCGTGATTTTCACTTTCGCTTTCCCGTGACTAGGCATCCAAATGCCGACAAGTGCATCTCCTTCTTCTGTCTGTAGAAGTGAAGATGGTGAGAAAGAGGTTAATAGGACGAATAATACCCATCCAAAAATTGAGAATACTGCTGTTTTTTTCATCGTTTAATGTATTAGCGTGTTATATATTTACTTCGAGTGGTTACTTTTCATCTACCATTACGCTGAGGATCATTTTCCCTTTCACTGTAATGTTGTCGTCGAAATCTTTCTTGGAAATCCCAGTCATTTCGAGGTAAAACTTGTCCGTTTCTGCGAATCCTTCAATTTCAGCTTGCTCCAATCCTTTGATGGTCATGGTTTTTGGATTGCCTTTTATTTTGGTAGACGCTACCTCTTTGGATTCAGTATTGTCGGTCATTACGGTGAAAACGACATTGTCAAAAATCGCTAGACCATCCGGATGATCGGTAGTCAGTTCGATTTCGTCCAATTTCATACTGTGGATTTCTTT
>CANHQC010000168.1 GCA_947462695.1 Flavobacteriales bacterium
CTTACTCCACCACCAAAATATAATTCGTCTTCTTTCCTTTTCCGATTAACGCATATTTTGAATTGATCAGGTGTGCTGTCGTCAATACGAAATCTTCACCAACTTTTTCTTTGTTCACAGCGATTGCATTGGACTTTAATTCACGTTTTGCTTCACTGTTCGAGGATAAAAAGCCCGTTTTCCCGCAAAGCGCATCAACAATTGAAATCCCTTGACCAAATTCTTCGCGCGATAACGTGGCTTGAGGAACGCCATCGAAAATCGAAAAGAAATCTTTTTCGCTCAACGTTTTTAAATCGTCAGCTGTCGATTTGCCAAATAAGATATTGGATGCCGCAATGGCCGTTTGTAAAGCTTCTTCCCCATGAACCCGTCGCGTAATGTCCTCTGCAATGGCTTTCTGTAACTGACGCAAGTGGGGAGCTTCGTTATGTACCTCTTCTAATGCTTCAATTTGTTCCTTTGAAAGCAGGGTAAAAATGCGGACGTAATTTCCGGCATCGGCATCGCTGGCGTTTAACCAAAATTGATAGAACTCATACGGTGATGTTCGCTCAGGATCAAGCCAAACACTACCACTCTCCGTTTTACCGAATTTCGTTCCGTCTGCTTTTTTGATGAGTGGTGTTGTAACAGCATATGCCTCTCCACCCGACTTCCGGCGGATCAATTCCGTGCCTGTGACAATATTTCCCCACTGGTCTGATCCTCCTAACTGTACAATACAGTTTTTATGCTGATTAAGGTAATAGAAATCGTAACCTTGGACAAGTTGGTAGCTGAATTCCGTGAACGATAACCCTGTTTCCAAACGCGATTTAACGGAATCCTTAGCCATCATGTAACTGATCGAAATGTGTTTCCCGACATCGCGAATGAAATCCAAAAACGACATTTCCTTGAACCAATCGAAGTTGTTGACCATTTCTGCCGAATTTTCTCCGCAGTTAAAGTCAAGAAATTTCTCTAACTGCTGTTTGACGCAAGCCACATTGTGATTCAAAGTCTCTGCATCAAGTAAATTGCGTTCTTTGGATTTTCCAGATGGATCACCTACCATTCCTGTTGCTCCTCCTACAAGCGCAAACGGTTTATGTCCGGCGCGCTGAAAATGAACCAGCGTCATGATTTGCACCAAATGACCGACATGCAGTGAATCGGCTGTTGGATCAAACCCGATATATCCGGCAGATACTTTTTTATTAAGTGCTTCCTCCGTTCCCGGCATGATGTCGTGCACCATTCCTCTCCAACGCAATTCTTCAATAAAATTCGACGGCATTTCTTATTTCGTTAATTCTTTAAATACTTCTTCTAATGTACGTTCCTCTGTTTTGAGGGTAAGTACAAGTAAATTCTGTTGCTGAGCATAGGTTGCAATTTCTTTACGCAAGTCAACCTTGTCTGTCGTTTCAAGCAACCAACCCCCTCCGACTTTCTCTACTTTGCGAACATGCGGAATTTTTGTCAACACCGACTTTGAAATTTCCTTATCAAATTCAACGTATACCGTTTGATGGGTTTCATCCAATTGCAAATGCGACGCGGTATCATCTGCTACGATTTGACCTTTGTTGATGATTATAACGCGGTCACAAATCGCTTCAACCTCTTGCATGATGTGCGTGGATAGCATAACTGTTTTAGACTTTCCAATTTGCTTAATCAGCTCCCGAATTTCGACCAATTGGTTGGGATCAAGTCCTGATGTAGGCTCATCGAGAATAAGCACTTGCGGATCGTGAATAATTGCCGCTGCCAATCCAACACGTTGACGGTAACCTTTTGAAAGCGCGCTAATTTTTTTGTTTTGCTCGACGTCCAATCCAACTGCCTTTATCATTTCGGCTACGCGAGTTTTTATATTCTTCAGCTTATAAATTTCTGCAACAAACTCAAGGTATTCTTTGACGTACATGTCCAGATAAAGCGGATTGTGTTCAGGTAAATACCCAATAATCTGGCGTGTATTTAAACTATCCACATCTACTGGCATACCGCAAACAGTTACTTCTCCCGAAGAAGAAGGAATGAAACCGGTAATGATTTTCATGGTCGTTGATTTACCTGCACCATTTGGACCAAGAAAACCGACAATTTCCCCTTTCGCAATGGAAAAACTCACATCGCGCACTGCAGCTTGTTCACCGTAATACTTAAACAGGTTTTTTACCTCAATGGACATGATTCATAAATTGGTTTACGAAGATAAAGGAAAATTAAGGAACGAAAGCAACAGATCATTTTATACGAGCAGGATACAGTTATAAATAGTCTTCTTTTACTTTTTTGCTTGATCAAAAAAGTAACAAAAAAATCAAGGCTTTGGATTTATCTGGGTTCGGGATTTAAAAAAACCCTACAATTAGTTTTAACCGAACCCTTTCCTGCATCTTTTGAGTATCTGTTTTGTCGGTGATCCTCCGGCTTCCTCCAAAACTACGAAACTCAATGCGATTTGAAAACCGAAAAATCCAAGGCCGAATTGAAAAATTACGATAACTTGTAACGAAATTAAATATTCCAGCATCAATCACATCCCGAAATAAATTATTCTCTCGAGAACCATAGAATAACGTCAAGTATATTCAACTCATTTGGTTGGTTGTTTCGTTATCTTTGTATTCATGTCAACCGAAGGGATCGTTTTAAAATCAACCGGAAAATGGTACATCGTTCAATTAACCGATGGAACGATTGTCAATTGCCGCATTCGAGGGAAATTCAGGTTGTCTGGACTATCCACAACAAATCCAGTAGCTGTAGGCGATCATGTACAGGTGAACGATCAGATTGATGAAGAAGGAAATCGGACGATCATTGGAATTACAGAACGTAGAAACTACATCGTACGCAAATCGACCAACCTGAGCAAACAGATGCAAATCTTAGCGGCCAATGTCGATCGCGCATACTTAATGGTGACCTTGCGAAATCCGGTTACTCAATTGGCATTTATTGATCGCTTTTTAGTTGCAGCAGAATCGTTTCGTATTCCGACTACACTTCTCTTCAATAAAGTAGATGTATATGCTGAAAAAGAACTGAAGAAATTAGCTGAATTAACTGAATTGTATACTGAGATTGGTTACCCATGTCACGCCATATCTGCCTTAGATGTAAAAACAGTTTCCTTTCTTCTGGAAGAAATCAAGGGAAAACAAGTGATGATTTCCGGTCACAGTGGCGTCGGAAAAAGTTCGTTGGTCAATGCCTTGGACTCAACGTTGGATTTGCAAACAGGGGAAATCTCCCAGGCGCACTTGCAAGGTCAACACACGACCACATTTGCAGAGATGCATGAATTGGAAAGTGGAGGATTCATTATCGACACCCCTGGAATTCGAGCCTTCGGAATTATTGACTTGGAAAAAGAACATTTCGCGCATTATTTTCCGGAAATGCGTGCGTTATTGGGATCGTGTAAATTTCACAATTGCCTCCACCTGCAAGAACCAAAATGTGCAGTCAAACAAGCAGTTGAGGATGGGGAAATCGCTCAAAGTCGTTATGCTACTTATGTTCAACTGATGACCGAAGACGCGAGCGATGTGTACCGACGTAATTCATTCGAATAAGATGAGGGTAGTTATTCAACGTTCAAAAGAAGCTTCAGTGACGATTGGTGGAATTCGCCATGGATCAATCGACCATGGACTTGTTATTTTACTTGGAATAGAACTCGACGATGAGCCAACAGATGCAGATTGGCTTGTGCAAAAAATACTTGGACTGCGGATTTTTTCAGATGAGGAAGGTAAAATGAATCGATCGATTATTGAAGCTAGTGGTTCGATTCTATTAATCAGTCAGTTTACTCTGCATGCATCAACAAAAAAAGGTAATCGTCCGAGTTTCATCAAAGCTGCTCGACCAGAAAAAGCCATTCCGCTTTACGAATATGTGATCACTGGACTTCGCAAAGAAGTGCCTATTGAAACAGGAGAATTTGGCGCAGATATGC
Source organism: Flavobacteriales bacterium (assembly GCA_947462695.1). Taxonomy (GTDB): domain Bacteria; phylum Bacteroidota; class Bacteroidia; order Flavobacteriales_D; family Crocinitomicaceae; genus M0103. Next base: position 3,965 of record CANHQC010000168.1, read on the forward strand.
AAGTTGCATTAGTAAATGACGGTCCGGTGACCATCTTTATGGATTCGAAACAAAAAGAATAAGTATGACATTAGAACAGGCACAAGCCACAGTTGACGAATGGATCAACACACATGGTGTTCGGTATTTTAACGAATTGACGAACATGGCCATGCTTGTGGAAGAGGTGGGAGAAGTCGCCCGGATAATAGCACGAAGGTATGGCGAACAAAGTGAAAAGGAATCGGACAAGAACAAGGATTTAGGGGATGAATTGGCAGATGTATTATTTGTCTTAATCTGTTTGGCGAATCAAACGGGAATCAACCTTGATGAGGCGCTTAAGAAAAATTTGGATAAGAAAACGGCACGTGACCATGAGCGTCACCATAGCAATGAAAAATTAAAGTAATGTGGAATAAACTACGTGAACCGCTTCGTGAAAAATTGGAGGAGTTGGGTTTCTCTCAATTGAACGAACTTCAATCAGAAGCATTGGAAAAATTCCGAGCAGGAAAACAATTGGTCATTGAAGCCTCTGAAGGTTCAGGAAAAAGCTTTTTTGGTGCCTTAAGCTTGGTTCAGAAAATCGAAGTGCCAACGGAAGGTTCCCCGCGAGGAATTATGATTTGTCTTTCGGATGAAGAAGCAAGAGCAACACATGCATTTCTACTTCCCATTGCCAAAGCCTTTGATTTAACAGTTGATTTGGTCACTGAAAAAGGCAACAAACTGCAACAGCGGAACGATTTATTTGATGGTACGGAGATCATCATTGGCACACCAAAACGCTTGCATGAGTTGTACATTCAAAACGGGTTTAATGTGGGAAAGATTAGTGTATTTGTAGTGGATGATTTTGATCAACAGATGAAAAAAGGGTTGAATATGCAGATTTCCCGTTTGGCAGAAAGTTTACCGAAATGTCAACATGTCTATTTAATGAATAGTATCAGTGATGCGCGTGTTCAGCAGTACCTTGAATCAGTTGTTCCTCATGCGCAAGTGGTTGAAGAACGCTAAACATTGTTCCTTTTAAGGTGTTCATAAAGGCATGAGTCGAGAAGAATTACGCCAAATACGTCCGGTAATTAATACGTTTAATACTGAAGCTACATCGTCAATTGAACAGTTTCAAAACGAAGTATTACGTCCAATTATTAAATTCCAGCACGATTGGCTTATGAC
>CANHQC010000169.1 GCA_947462695.1 Flavobacteriales bacterium
AGCGCTTTCAATGGTTCTTCAAAGTCTAAATAAACCGCCATAATTTCCGAATTTGAGAGGCGAAAGTTACGAAAATAGTTTTGTTCTTCTACTTTTGTGGGATGATATTCTTTCCGCCAGCAAAGATCAATTTAGGCTTGTACGTTCATGGGAAACGTGCAGACGGCTATCATGAAATTGAATCTTGTATGCTTGCGATTCCTTTCACAGATATATTGGAAATCATTCCTCAGGACGCATTTGAATTCAAGCAAACGGGTTTAACTGTCGATTCAGATGTGGAATCCAATTTATGTGTTCGTGCGTTTCGATTGATGCAACGTCGCTTTGATACGCCCAATGTATACCTTCATCTCCGGAAACAGATTCCAATGGGTGCCGGCTTAGGAGGTGGCTCTGCTGACGCCGCGTATGTTATTCTTGCTATAAATCAACTTTTTGGATTGAATTGTTCGAACGACCTGATGCAAGACTTGGCTTCTCAGTTGGGTAGCGATTGTCCCTTTTTTATAACCGAAGGTGCGCAGTTGGCTAAGGGTCGGGGAGAAGTGTTGTCGCCTTTATCAATTGATTTAAAAGGATATTGGTTAAAAATCATCAATCCTGGAATTCATATTGGAACAAGAGAGGCTTATGCAGGCATTCAATTTTCTTCTGATAATCGGTTGCCATTAGAAGAAATTCTCTCGCGACCAATTCAAACGTGGAAAGATATCCTTGTCAATGATTTCGAGCGCTCTATTTTTCCAAATCACCCGGAGATTCAGATTATAAAGGAAAACTTATATCAAGAAGGAGCTTTGTATGCTTCTATGTCAGGAAGTGGTTCAACGGTATTTGGAATTTTCGAACACAAGCCTGAATCGATTAGCCAACTTCCCTCAAATTGGACTGAGCGAATTGTGCAATTTGATTAACGGATGATAAGTTTTTTAGTACTTACATTTCCACTTTGTTCAGTAATCTGTATAATGTAATATCCTTTGGAAAGGAGGCTTAGATCAACGCTTGATGTCCCGCTCAAATTCAATTCTCTAACCATTGTTTTTCCTGTTAAGTCAACGATTGAAAGTTCATATTGTTGATTGGAATACCGTTCAATCGTAATTATACCTTCCGAAGGATTTGGGTAAACTGCAAAAGATGGATTATTTTCTATTTCAGGTATAGAAGCGTTACTGTTTGGATCAACTTCAAAATGAAGCAGGCCACCAAGGTCATGTCCGGCAAAAAGGTTTAAAAATCCGTCATTATCGATATCGTCGACCCAGAAAGAACTGTAGGCTCCACAATTTAACCCCAGGAAATTAGCCGAGACTAATTCAAACGAGCTTCCGGAATTTAAATTAGTATCGATATCCTTGTAATAATGCAATGTGCCATCTGCGGCTCCAAGGAATAAAAATGTGGTGTCTTGCCACCTAAAAAAGTGCGGTGATGTATATCCATCTGGTGATGTGGTCGCTACATCAATCATCCCTAATTGCGGATTTACCAACTGAAAACTTGGAATTGTTGATGTACCAATGTTTTGATAATACATGATTTCACCTGTTTTACGGCCAACGATTAAATCCAGTAATCCATCCTTATTTAAATCAAATAACTGAGGAAATGCATACTGACCAGCGCTAATTGGCGTCCCTGTATTGTCGGCATAGTTTGTGATTGGCGTACCGAAGGTAACTGATGCACCTGCACTTGTGTTTGGGTAATACGCAAGTTTTCCATTTTCAAGTCCAAGCATCATGTCTTGATCACCATCTCCATCCAAATCTCCTAATGCAGGAACCATTCGCAATCCGTTTTCACTAGATGAGAGGTTTAAAAAGTCATTGTCAATTAAGGTGTACACTGGATTGGTGGATGTACCGGTATTCTTGTAAAATGCAACGGAGGAGTTTTTGTCTAAAGTAGGCTTATACTTGTAGAAATTCGCCACAAATAGATCCTTTAATCCATCATTATCGGCGTCAAACAAAAAAGGGATACTTCCTGTTCCATGCTCAATCATTTGATTTTGCAGGAATCGATTGGTTTGATAAACGAAGGTAGGCGCATTATTTGTACCTACATTTTTGTAATAAAAAACGCTTGATTCATTTTCTGAGATGTTTTTTGCATTTGCTCCAACGATTAGGTCTTTCTTTCCATCAAAATCCACATCTAACCAAAATGCTGCCGGGAACAGATTCATGTTAATGGGAAGCGAATTGCTCGGAAAAGAGTTGTCGACACTAATCATAGCTGAATTCGTATTCGGATTTGTACCCCCATTAATCAGTAAATTCATATTGGGGTAGGCCACATCACCTAGGACGAGATCAAGTACCCCTGAGTTGTTAATGTCAATTGCCAAAACAGTTGAACCAGCATGTTTAGGTTGTTGTTCAGTAGGTTTTATTGGTAAATCTGATTCTGGTAAATCCGGGTATTCGGCACCGGGAACGTTACCGCTCGTGCATTCTGGTGATTGATCATTTAGGTATACAGTACTCGTGTTTAAGTCTTCACGAAATTTTCCCCAGCATTCATTTTTAAGCTCATAGACCAACGAATCCGGAATGCCATACAACTCCATACTTTGGTTTTGATGGTATTGTAGTCGCTCTCCACCTATGTGAAAGGTAAGGATATCGTAATCCCCGTCACCTTCGACGTCTACAATTGCGGGTATATCCGAAGAGCTAACGTATAAATTCATTGAAGATCCCCAATAATCAGAATAGAGTAAATTTTTAGCAACCGTCCACTGCAACCCATTGACAGCATCACCTGAATTTTTGTACACTTTAATCCCGCCAATGCCATATGCAAAGAGATCCATCTTCCCATCTTGATTGTAATCAACTGTTGTTACTCGGTATCGAATATCAGCGGGAAAAAATTGAGCACCGTTGTATACGTATTGGTACTTTTTCTGACCATTTACTGTGATTTGTTCGAACAACTGGATATTGTCGCTGCTCCGATCAAACATCAATAGGTCCTGATCGCCATCAAAATCATAGTCAATAGCTGATGCCTGGGCATAATTTAAACCTCCAGACCAAGCCAAATCAAGTGTGTCATTGCCAATTTTAACCCTTGGATCGGTGTTGTATTCAAAGCTAAATTGCGCAATAACTTGATGATTAAAAAAACTGCTGATTAGAACGAAAACTACCTGCAGAATTAATTTTGTAGAAAAGAATGGGTGTGTATTCATCGAAAAACAGCAACTTTAGTCTATGAAATTACGAAAATATAGCGTCCAATTGAAGTCATTTTTATTTTTTGTTGCCATAATTCTACAAACTCAAACCGTGGTGTTTGCTCAAGATTCTTTGTCTTGTTTATTTATTGGCAACAGTTATGTTCAATACAATAATCTTCCCAATCTTGTTGCTTCAATCGCCACATCAAAAGGAAAAACGGTGACCATTGGTACAAAAGCAAATGGTGGATTTACGTTTACCAACCATGCCAATGATCCTGCGACATATACTGCTATCGCTAATGAGAAATGGGATTATGTTGTCATACAAGGACAAAGTCAGGAGCCATCATTCCCATATTCACAAGTGAATTCACAGTCTTTACCTGCAGCAGTTCGTTTGGCCGATAGTGTGTATGCGAATTGGTACTGCAGTCAGGCCATGTATTTTATGACGTGGGGACGACAAAACGGTGATCCGCAATGGGATTCGATCAATACGTTTGATAAAATGAACTTAAGGTTGCGCGACGCCTACATGCGTATTGCGGATTCGGCACAAGCTTCGGTATCTCCTGTCGGCGTTGCGTGGAAATGGGTTCGAGATACTTATCCGACTATTAATTTGTACAGTTCTGACGGATCACATCCCAGCCCAGAAGGATCTTATCTTGCAGCCTGTACTTTTTACGCATCGTTGTTTAGACTTCCTTCCTCCGGAGCTGTTTCATTAATGGGTATCGATGCACTCACCGCACAACGGTTGCAGGAGGCGGCAGATTTAGCCGTATTGGACAGCCTCAATCAATGGCATTTACGTCCAACGGCTGAGTTGTCTATTGCTGATTTTTCATTTACTATCAATGGAAATACGGTTGATTTTTCAAATGAAAGTTGGCGATCAACAGACTATTTTTGGTCGTTTGGAGATGGGTTTTCGTCAACGTTGGAAAATCCGCAACATACCTACAGCTCACCAGATTTCTATACGGTAAGCCTTACTGCAAGCAGTTTTTGTTCGGAGGATACATTAGTTCAACAAATCACATTAGCGGGAGCTGGAATTGAGGAGCACTTAACCGAAAGCCTAAAAATTGCGCACATTTCGGATGGCTATTACAGGTTCACATTGCTAAGTGGTCATTCCTTTGAATTTTTAACCGCAGTGGACATGTCTGGTCGTGAGGTAAAACCTTACATTGAATCAGAAAAAGCTCAAATAGGTCTTGATTTCTCTGGCAGAGGTGCAGGAATGTATATACTCATTTTCTTAGTTAACGGTAAAGAAATAAGCACGAAAATTCAGGTGAATTAATTTAAAAATCGAATTATTTCAGCAGCTTCTTTTCGTACTTTATTTAAGTGTTGCGTGGCATCTTCTTCATGTCGGTATCCAACTGGAAGCAGCAAGACTGGTTGTAGTTTGTTTTCGTCTAATCCAATAATCCGAGCGTAACCTTCAGGATCAAACCCTTCCATTGGTGTAGCGTCAATTTTGAGTTGAGCACACGCCTGCAGCAACATTCCAATTACCAGATAGGCTTGTTTTGAATTCCATTCTACTATTGATTTTTCGTCTTGCCCAAGAATAGTGCGTTTAAGGAAATCACTATAGTTGTTCAATGAGTTCTTTTCTAATTGACGGGTATTTTCAGTTCGTCTGATGTGTTCGTCAATATCAGATGAATCAAATGATTTCTGGGCACAAAGCACAATAAGATGTGAAGCATCTGTTACTTGACGTTGACCGTATGAATGCGGAAGGAGTTGTTCACGCAGTTCAGGAGACTGCACAACGATCGCTTCAATGGGCTGCAATCCATAAGCAGTAGGCGCAAGACGAATGACCTCCAACAGCGTATTCAGTTGCTCTTCTGTTAATCGTTTTGTTGAATCGAATTTTTTTACGGCGTAAC